>JBAZRU010000314.1:0-7801 GCA_041662805.1 Candidatus Hydrogenedentales bacterium
CGTTTACGTTCGACATGATTTCCGCGTCGCGCGGTACCGCCAGGCTAAATAGGTTCATGCGTGTGGTCTCTTTCGGGGCGTCGAGCTGGATCAAGTCAAAGACCGCGAACCCATCGCCCGCCTTCACCGAGAACGTGCACGAATGCCCGCCAGCGAAATTCGCAAGCAAGGTGTCGCCGTTGCGCGTTACGGATTCGGGGGTAAGATAGCCCTCAGGACTGTCAATGCCGACAATTGGTTGATCGGATTTTGGCCACTTCACGTCAGCGGGGGAGAAGTCCAGTGTCGCATAGCCTTTGGAGTCGATAAGGAGCCTTGCCGTGCCGAGATCGATGGCGGTATCGGGATGGGCGAAGTACGAACCCAATAGGGCGAGCATGGCGAAGCGAATTACACCTTGGCGCATCTGATTCCCCCCTTGCAAGCAGTGATGGACCTTGGAAACAGGAACCGGCACGAGCCGCGAAGTACGGACTCGTGCCGGTGGTATTTCAAATCAGTCTTTCAGTTCGCGAACCCAGACATTGCGGAAGAGGACGGGGTTGCCGTGATCTTGGAGTTCGATGGGACCTTTGTCGCCGTGGGGCGTATAGGGCGTAATGGAATGCTGTCCGCGCCAGCCGGTGCCGCCAGTCAACTGATAGTTGTCATGGACAAGGACGCCGTTGTGAAACACGGTGAAGGTGGCAGGCTTGACGACCTTCTTGCCTTTGAAGACGGGGCGATGGAAGACGATGTCGTAGGACTGCCACTCGCCCGGTTTACGGCACGCGTTTACCAATGGCTTGTTTCTGCCATAGAGCGCCGAGCACTGGCCGTCGAAGTAGGTTGTGTTGTTGAAGGAGTCGAGCACTTGAACTTCGTAACGACCCATAAGAAATACGCCGCTGTTTCCACGGCCTTGGCCTTCACCCTCGGGAGGCGTAGGCGTGGCGAATTCGACGTGCAATTGACACGAGCCGAATTCTTGCTTGGAACGGATCATTCCCGAGTCTTTCGTGGGCGACATCGCGCCGTTGCTCACGATCCACTTGGTCGCCTCGCCTTCTTTGGTGGCGGTCCAATTGGAAAGGTCTTTGCCATCAAACAGGACTACGGCGTCGGATGGGGCCGTGCCGGGAACTTCCTGGGAACTGGGGGTGCCGGGTGTGATGATGGGTGGCGGGGATGACTTGGCGGGGTCAGTCTCGTGGACCATGACGCCGTCAATGGTCATGTACCAGACCTCTTCCATTTTGCCTTCGCTGTTCTTCTCCATCGTCGACCATTCTTTGATTTTCGGTTTTGGAGATTTCGCGTTGGCGTAGGGCGCCACGCACATAGCGAGCGCCGCGCACATTGCCAGCCAGACCATTCGTCGTTTCATTGTCATTTCTCCTCGCGGTTGAGGGCGTGGAGTATTCCCCGAGCCACCCCATACGATGTGCAATGCGCTTGTGCAGTCTTTCTCACGTTGGAAAAGACCTTCGATACGCGTTTGCCACTAGCCTACGCGATTTGTGGGGGCTATCTCTACTTGGAGGAGGGATGCGGGTACCTCTGAAGTGTCCGCAAGCCGGGGCGGCAAAGGGTGGGGAAATGCCTGCGGGAGTGAAGGTGTTCATAGAAGAGTACCGCGCAAACGATCAACCAGCAGGAGGATTGCGATATGGCGAGCGAGGGTTCGTCCGTTCCCGAGGTGGGGGCCAAGGCCCCGGAAGTGCCGTTGAATTCAACCGATGGCAAGCCAACTACGCTAAGCGGCTTTGCGGGCCAGCCGGTCGTACTCTATTTCTATCCAAAGGATGACACGCCGGGGTGTACGATCGAGGCGAATGAGTTCCAGGCGAATTTGCCTGCCTTCGAGAAGGCCGGGGCGGTCGTCGTTGGGGTGAGTCCGGACAGTGTGGATTCCCACTGCAAGTTCGCAAAGAAGTATGGTTTGAATTTCGTCTTGTTGGCGGACACGGAACATGCGCTTGCAGAGAAATATGGCGCGTGGGTCGAGAAGACCAATTACGGCAAGAAGTATTGGGGGGTGCAGCGGTCCACATTTCTCATCGATAGAGATGGCGTGATAGCGAAGACGTGGCCCAAAGTAAAAGCTGAAGGGCACGCAGCGGAAGTCCTGGAAGCCGTCAAAGGGCTAAAGTAAGGGTAACGACAAGGGATTACTTGCGGGCCGCTTGGAGATACAGGCGGCCCGCTTCTTTGTAAGAATGCCAATCTGATGGTACGATTCTATGGGACGCCCGCGAGGCGGCCAAGTAAGCGAATAAGCGGGGTGAGCGTGCCACCCAAAACCTGGACAAAGGTCTGAATGAAGAAGAAAGCCCTCGTAATATCGGCGTCCTTTTTGTTGGTGGGCGTGGCCGCGGCGTTGCTTGCCGCATGGACGTATCTTTCGTCAACCTCTGACCACTTGCCAAAAGTGACTCAGCCAGAGGATGTCGTGATTGCGAAATCCACCCCGCCGGTTGAAACGCCAGCGCAGCAACCGAAGCCCGTCACGCTGGGCGATTCGGCGAAGCGCGTCGAAAGCAAGTTGGGTGCGGCCAAGCTGCAAGAGGTGAAGAAGCCTGCCGTGCCGGCACAGACGGGCGGCGCCAAGAGCATCGCCCAAGTCCCGGTTCGGTCTTCCGGGAAGCCGGTAGCCGTTGCGCCCGTGGGACCGGATAGCGGCGTTGGAGAAGGATTGCAGGGGAGCCTTGAAACGCCGACACCGCAAGAGCCGGTAGCGGGCGACGTGTCCGTCACGGCAGAAAAGCTGGGCGTATTGGAATTGGGAATGACCTATGCTCAGGTTGCCTCGGTGATAGGCGACTCGGGTAGACGTTTGGGAGATGGTCTGCCGGTACCGTTTCAGCCGATTGGGTGGGCGACGGTGGAGTGGGGGAGCCGGGAGAGGGGGGGCATCTCGGCGACGTTCAACGAACAGGAGCGCCTGGTCACCGCGGATATTGT
Source organism: Candidatus Hydrogenedentales bacterium (assembly GCA_041662805.1). GTDB lineage: Bacteria > Hydrogenedentota > Hydrogenedentia > Hydrogenedentales > SLHB01 > JAIBAQ01. Next base: position 2,944 of record JBAZRU010000314.1, read on the forward strand.
CAATGTGCCTGGAACCGAAGCCATTGTGGCATCGCCGTCGAACGCGGTGCGCAATTGGTTGAACAATGCGATGGCAGACGAGCAGATGGCGGTGCGCGTGCCGATGGTCATTGTGAAGGCGAGCGGTCCAAGGAGGTACGAGTACAGCGGGGCATTGGTGAGCGAGACAGGGGTCGAAGTCGGGGAGATTGCAGGGGTTTACCAATTGGGGGATGGCGTTACGACCTTCGCTTCGGGAGATTCAGTGGCCTACACGCGGTTGCTTGAGGGCCTCTACGAAGTGACGTGGGATAACGGCACCAAGACAGGGGATGCCTTCTCGCTTGCCGAGCATTGAGGATAATGACTACCGGTCGTAGGCGAACCGATGGGCCTCCCAGTCAATGATGGTGGTGTCGAATACGGGACCATCGTAGCAGACGCGAACGCGTTTCTCGCCTTCCGATTCCTTTGTCGCCTCGACGACGCAACCGAGGCAAGCCCCGTCGCCGCAGGCCATCTGCGCCTCCAATGACACGAGGCATTCCGCACCGGCCTGAACGGCCACGTCGGAGGTTGTCTTCATCATGATCATGGGGCCGCAGGCATAGACTCGTGTGTCCGGACCGGGCTTGAGTTGGGCGAGCATTTGAGAGGCGTAGGCTTTCACGCCTGCCGAGCCGTCGTCGGTGGCGATGTGCACCGTGCAGCCCAATTCGCGAAAGTCTTCCTCGCACAGAACGAGGTGCTTGCTGCGTGCGGCGAGGATCACTTCGGGCGTGGCGTCACATTCCCGGATGAGGGCTTCCGCCAGCGCGGGAAAGGTCGCTACGCCGATTCCTCCGGCCACGATGATGTGGCGCTTCGCATGGGACTCCAGCGGGAAGCCGTGGCCAAGCGGTCCCTGAACGCCGACAGTCTGGCCGGGCAGCAGGTTCGACAGGATGCGCGTGCCTTCGCCTTCGACTTTGTAGAGGATGGATATCGTTTCGCCGCGAATGCGCTCGAAACACATGGGCCTTCGGAGGAACGGGTAAAGGGACTCGCTAACCTGGATCATGCAGAACTGTCCGGGGCGCGCCTCGTGGGCGATCGCCGGTGCATGCAGAACCATCCGGCATTGGTCCGGGGCAATCTCGCGGTTGCTTTCAATAGGGCATTCGAGCAAGTATCGCACGGGACAACGGTCGCTCCATGATTGATGACACGTGGCGGAAGGCGAGCCGCTAACGGCGACCGCGATCCAAGGCCAATTGACTACGCAGACTGTTCAGGCTGAGGCGAATGCGCTCGGCCAGCACTTCGCCCACGCCGTCCACCTCGCACAATTCTTCTTTGGGCGCGCGCATGATCTGCTGCAACGAGCCGAACTTCGCCACAAGATTGTCCACAAGCTGGGGCGTCAGGCGGCGTGTTTGCGTGAGGAGACGGTACCCTCGCGAAGTGAGGTAGGTGTCGATGCTTTTTAGATTCGGGCCGTAGCCCAGGGCTTGGCTGACGCTGCTGAGGTTGAGCAGGTCCTGTTGGCTGACTTCCGAAATGCGCTCTTGAACCTGCTCGAACTTCAGGCCGCTCTTGTCGCGGTAGTAGTCCTTGGCCACGAGTTCGGCTTCCTCGATGGGAATCACCAGCTCTTTGAGCTGCATGGCGATCAGGCGCCCCTCGATGCCCAACTCAAGGATGTAGGGCTCGATTTCCTGGGCGATACGCACTACCATTTCGCAACGCTGCACGGCTTTGCACACGTCGAAGATGGTCACGACGTCCTCGAATTCGCGCGTGCTGAGATCGGTGGTGGCCTGCTCCAGAACGCGAATGTATTTTTCCAACGTGTTGATGGCCTGCATGGATTTATTCAAGAGCGTGGGGATGCTATCGAGAACGTGCTTGGTGTCCTGCACGTAGAGCGTCACGGTGGACCGGCGTTCCGACACGGCGACAACGGTACACCCTGCCTGGCGCGCGATGCGTTCGGCGGCGCGGTGGCGCGTGCCGGTTTCGTCGGGTTTCAGAAATCGGTTTGCATAGAAAATGCGGGACGCATCTTCGTTCAGGATAATCGCCCCGTCCATCTTCGCGAGCTCGTAGAGAAGCTGCGGCGTCACATCGACGTTGATTTCAACGCCACCTTCGGAGAGGTCACCGAGGCGCTTGGAATCGCCGATGCAGAGGAGTGCGCCGTTGCTGCTCTGAAGTATCGCCGCAATTGCCTCGCGCAGTGTTGTGCCGGGCGACACCATCGTGATTGAATCACGCAAGGCTGCTTTACCGACTTTCTTTACTTTCCGTGCCATGCTTTCCCCGTAGATATTTCCCTGCTTCCGGTCTAAGCGCGTTCAAGCGCAAGGTCTATTGCGTTGGCAACCCGGTTCACGGGAAGCAGTTCCACGTCCGTTTCCCGGATATCCGCCGCACAGTTCTTGGGAAGAATACACTTTGTGAAGCCAAACTTCGAGGCTTCCGCCACGCGCTGGCGGGCCATGTCGACCGCGCGCACTTCGCCGGCCAGGCCAATCTCGCCAAAGACCACCGTGGAAGCGGGCACCGGGCACTCGAGGAGGCTGGATGCCAGGGCCACGGCGACCGCGAGATCCGCGGCGGGTTCGTCTAAGCGCACACCACCGGCGACGTTCACATACACGTCCTTGTCGGCGATGTGCACGCCCGCGCGCTTTTCGAGGACGGCGAGAATAAGGGCAACGCGATTGGGGTTGACGCCTGCTACCGTGCGGCGGGGCGACCCGAAGGAGGTCTCGCCCACGAGGGCCTGGACTTCGACGAGGAGAGGGCGCGTGCCTTCCACGCTGGGGATGACGATCGAGCCGCTGACTCCCTTGGGGCGCTCGTTGAGAAACAGCGCGCTGGGATTGGGCACTTCGACCAAGCCCGACTCGGACATTTCGAAGACGCCTATTTCGTTGGTGGAGCCGAACCGGTTCTTTACCGCGCGCAATATGCGGAGCGCCTGTTTGCCCTCTCCCTCGAAATAGAGAACGGTGTCGACGAGGTGTTCGAGCAACCTCGGGCCTGCGATGGACCCGTCTTTTGTGACGTGACCCACGAGGAAGATTGGGACATCACGGTCTTTGGCGAGGCGGAGGAAATCGCCCGAGCAATCGCGCACCTGGCTGATGCTGCCGGGGACCGTCGACAACTGCGGAGAGTAGACGGATTGGATGGAATCAATGACGACCATCGCATACTCGCCACTCATGATTTCTTTGCGAATGGCTTCCAGCGAAGTCTCCGTGAAGAGCAGGAGGTTGTCGCTCAGTGTCCCGAGACGCGTGCCGCGCATGCGGGTTTGTTCGAAGGACTCTTCGCCGGAGACATACAGGACTTTGCCCACGGACTCGGCGATGCGATGGGAGATTTGAAGCATCAATGTGGATTTGCCGATCCCTGGATCGCCGCCGATCAGCGTTAGCGAACCGGGCACAATGCCGCCGCCCATCACGCGGTTGCATTCATCTATGCGGATGTCGAGGCGAGGGGACGCCCCCTGGGCGCGGTCGGTGATGGGAATGGGGGAGGCTTGTTCCTTAAAGGAGAGGCGGGTATGCTTTCCCGATTCGACGACTTCTTCCTCAACGATGGTGTTCCAATCGCCGCAGGCATCGCAGCGCCCGGACCAACGGACTGTAATTGCGCCGCAGCTCTGGCAGACGAAGGTCGATTTGGCTTTTGACATGAAAAGGGCCTTTCCCAGCGGTATTCGCCGGGAGGATATCAGATAGCGGGGCGGATGAGGTATTGGGTGCGCATACGCGCGCTTTAAGGTGAGTAGGGGACTTGCGTGTTTCGGGGCGGATGCGAGCAGTTCTGCAGCGTCGTTGAGCTTCCGAAATAGGTCTGGAACAGAAGGGATTGGTTGACCGCATGGAGCAGTTGTCGTTTCTAACGCCGGAATTGGTGCGTCGCATTCAGAGCGAGTTCGGCACGCCGGTCTTTGTGTATGACCAGGGCACGCTCGAAGGGCAGGCGAAGACGCTTCTGGCGTTCCCCAATGCCTATGGATTGACCGCACGGTACGCGATGAAGGCGTTGCCGAGTACGGCCATCGTACAGATCCTTTCCAAGCAGGGCCTTCATGTCGATGCGAGCAGCGGGTACGAAGTCGAGCGGGCGTTGCGTGCGGGAATTCCCCCGAGTCAGATACAACTCACGGCGCAGCAGTTGGCGGATGGGTTCGAGGGGTATGTGCGCAAAGGGGTGCTTTTCAACGCATGTTCGGTACACCAACTCGACGCCTATGGAAAGGCATTTCCCGGGACCGAAGTATGCGTGCGGATCAATCCGGGCATGGGGTCGGGGCACAGCAACAGGACGAACGTAGGCGGACCTTCGGCAAGCTTTGGGATTTGGCACGAGCACCTTGATGAGGTGATAGCGGTTCAGAAGAAGCACGGACTCCGTATCACGCGGATGCACACGCATATCGGTTCGGGCAGCGACCCCGCGGTCTGGGAACACTGCGCGCGGCTTTCGCTCGGTATTGCGGCGCGATTGCCGGAAGTGTTGACCCTGAGTCTGGGCGGCGGGTTCAAAGTTGGGCGGATGCAGGGGGAAGTGTCCACGGATCTCCAGGCGATTGGAAAGCCGATCGTTGATGACTTCATCCGGTTCTACGAAGAACACGGACGCAAGTTGCACCTTGATGTCGAGCCGGGGACGTTCCTCGTCGCGAATGCAGGCGCGTTGGTGGCGACCGTGGTGGACTTGGTTGACACGGGAGCCGACGGGTATAGATTTATCAAAGTGGATAGCGGCATGACGGAGGTGCTGCGTCCGTCGATTTACGGAGCCCAGCACCCACTTGTCGTGGTGCCGTTGAAGGATGAGGCGCGGGGCGAGAACGACTATATCGTCGTGGGGCACT
>JBAZRU010000315.1:0-7785 GCA_041662805.1 Candidatus Hydrogenedentales bacterium
GAGGAACCTCCGCACCTCGGCGGGGATTCAACCCGGTGAGCGAATCCAGGCATTTCACTTTCCACGGCATAGATGATTGAGGAACATGAAGCACGTACCCATTAAAATACGGTCGGTCTCAGGCCTTTTGCTCGTTCTGGCGTCCGTGCTCGCAGCATCCTCGGGGTGTTCGCGAAATGCGCTGGAAGGCGTGGTCGTGACGGTGCGCGGCGAGACTTTGCCCGGTGTCGCCGTCGCTATCAAAGGTACGGACTTTCAGGCCGTCACGGACGGCGTGGGGCGGTACCGTCTGCCGGCTATTGCGGGCACCCATGCCATCACCTTTGCAAAGACCGGCTACACGCCCGGTCTGCTCGAACTCACCATCGATCAACCGCGCCCCGTAACGGCCACCACCGTTTCCCTCTGGCCCTTGCCCGAGTCCAAGAGCATCTACCTGTTCGAAAACTTCCGGTATACGCGTACCGACGTGCTCACACCGGGGCCGTGGAGCAGCAAACGGGATTCCACCATCATCTACGGCGTCAAGCGCGACATCGAGGCCTCCACCACGAATCCGCAGCCTATGATTGTCTGCTACAACAAGGCGATGCCCTCGGAAGTGAAGTTGAGCAGGCTGGAACAGATCGCGGTCGAGCCCGGCATTGGCCAAAGCTCCGACAAGGCAATTCGTATCTGGAGTCCCGTCGAAGACTATCCTGTCACGTGCGAAGCCATAGACGCGCCGGCAGAGGAACTGCGGCGTCTTGCGCTACAAGGACCGCTTCCTCCCGGAGCCTACGCGATTCACTGGGGAGGGCTTACCGGCGGCCAGACCAACGAGGAGCAGCGCATCTTCTGTTTTCGCATCGTCGATCCGAATGCGCCACCGCCAGCGGAAGAGCCCGCCCCTGAAACGGACAAGGAAACCCCCAAGAAGGAAGAGCCGCCCGCGCCTCCGGAGGAACCGGCCGAGAATTCCACCGCGCTCGAAGGATAGTCCGCTCCGCTTCCCGTACTCGCGTTTTTCGTTGCATCGTGCCCGCACGCGGGTTACCCTACCCGTTCAGGCGCGCGCTTCGTACGGCCGGCGCGCGCCCAAGCATCGTATGACCAAGCAGAGGAACAGCACATGAAGCGTCAGTTCGTCGAAACATTGCAGGAGGGCGACGTCGTCAACGACTATTTCGTAGCGACGCGCAAAGACCTCCGCGAACAACAGAAAGGCGGCAAGTTCCTCGGAATGGTGTTCAAAGACCGCAGCGGCGAGATCGGCGGCATTCTCTGGAACAACGCCTCGTCGGTTGCGAAGTTGTTCGAAGTCGGCGACGTCGTCAATGTGCGCGGCACGATTGTCAGCTATCAGGATCGGCTCCAAGTGCGCGTCGACCAGGTATTGCCCATGCGCAAAGAGGAATACAGCGCGGCGGATCTCATCTACGAACCGGAAGACACCGGCAAAATCGTGGACAAGTTCCGCGCCATCCTCGATACCATCCAGAACGATTACCTCAAACGCCTCGTCGCTTCGATCCTCGACGACGCCGTTCTCATGAAACGGTTTACGGAGGCCGCCGCCGGAAAGAAGTGGCATCACGCCTATCGCGGCGGACTCGTGCAGCACTGCTACGAGATGGCTCGCCTCGCCCTCACCATGGGCGAACTCTTCCCGAACCTCGACAAAGACGTGCTCCTGACTGGCATCCTCGTGCACGACATCGGCAAACTCGACGAGATGTCCCAGGACCTGTTCGTCGACTACACCACCGTGGGCAAATTGCTCGGGCACTTGTCCATCGGTTCGGATCTCGTGCAACGCCGCATCGACGCGATCCCCGAGTTCCCCGAGACGCTGCGCATCCAGGTCCTGCACTGCGTGCTCTCGCACCACGGAACCCTGGAGAACGGATCGCCCGTGCTCCCCAAGACGCTCGAAGCGCTCGTGCTGTATCACCTCGACAATCTCGACGCCCAAGCCGATGCCTTCACACGCATCATTCAGGAAACACGCGAAAAGAGCCAGGCCTGGTCGGAATTCATTCCGCTGATCGACCGGCAGGTGTGGACGAAGGAAGGGTAGGGGATTTTGGATTTTAGATTTTGGATTTTGGATTTTGAATTGAAGTTTCGGGATTGGGGTTTTCAAATCTCGGATTTCGGATCTCAACTTTCAAATTTCCTATCGGGAATCCAGCGTTCGGATTGGGAAGTTGGCTACGGCGACGCTAAGCGCGCGCCCACATCGGTATTCGACAAACAAGCGATAGCCCCTGCTCCTGCCCCAAAAGCAAAATCCACCCTTGCCCCCAATTCCAGAGACAGGTTCCGCTCTTTCACTTTACGTTCTTCAATCCAAAATCCAAAATCCAAAATCCAAAATCACCATGCACTGCTCACTCTCGTTTGAAGTCCTTGCCAAAGACCCGTCCTGCGCGGCGCGCGCCGGACGTCTTCGCACGCCCCACGGCGAAATCGAGACGCCCATCTTCATGCCCGTTGGCACCCAGGCCACCGTCAAGGCCTTGTCGCAGGAAGATCTGCTGTTGCTCGATGCGCAAATCATCCTGAGCAACGCCTATCATTTGTATCTCCGGCCCGGCGCGGAAACCCTGCAAATGGCCGGCGGCCTGCACCGCTTCATGGGGTGGGACCGTCCCATCCTCACCGATTCCGGCGGCTTCCAGATCTTCAGCCTGTCCCATCTGAACAAGGTCACCCCGGAAGGCGTGTCGTTCCAAAGCCACATCGACGGTTCGCGCCACTTCATGTCGCCCGAGCAGGCCATCGACCTGCAGATCGCCATCGGCGCGGACATTATGATGTGCTTCGATGAATGCACCTCCTATCCCGTCGAAGAGAAGGCCGCGGCGGAATCCATGCGCATGACCTTGGACTGGGCCGCGAAGTGCAAAGCCCAGTGGGAAGCACGAGAAGCGGCTGAACAGGCCCTGTTCGGCATCGTGCAGGGCAGCACCTTTGAGGGGCTCCGGCGTGAAAGCGCACGAGGAACCGTTGCCGTCGGATTTCCCGGCTATGCCATCGGCGGCGTCAGCGTGGGGGAGAGCAAGGAGGAAATGGTCCAGGCCATCGAGTGGACCGCGCCCCTGCTCCCCGAAGAGAAACCGCGCTACCTCATGGGCGTCGGACCTCCCGAGGACATTCTCGAAGCCGTGGAGCGCGGCATCGACATGTTCGACTGCGTCATGCCGACCCGCAACGCGCGCAACGGAAGCCTGTTCACGAGCCAGGGAAAGATCAACATCAAGAACCAGGGCTATGGCCGCGATTTCGGCCCGCTCGACCCGGCGTGTGCGTGTCCCGTCTGCAAGACCTATAGCCGGGCGTACCTGAGCCATCTGTTCCGTGCGGGAGAGATTCTGGCCTTGCGCCTGAATACTTTACACAACCTTTGGTTTATGCTATCGTTTATGGCTACTGTCCGGCAGGCGATCCGGGCCGGCCGATTTGTGGAGTTCAAGCGCTCCTTTCTCCAAGCATACGCGGCCAAATAGGGCCGTTTTTCTTTTGGGAGGTAGACTGTGTTCGATTCAACGATGCCCTATATCCTGCAACAATTGGCTGTTGCGCAGACCGAGACCCCCCCAGTGGCGCCCCAAGGCCCAAATCCCATGAACATGATTTTCTTCATGGTGGCCATTTTCGGCATTTTCTACTTTCTCACGATCCGCCCAAATCAAAAACGCGAAAAAGAGCGGCAGGCCATGCTCGCCGCCCTTTCCAAAGGGGATAAAGTCGTCACGGCCGGCGGCATGTTCGGCACCATCGTCGGCCTAAACGAAAAGACTGTCGTGCTTCGGGTCGGCGACGAGCCGGGCACAAAGATCGAGTTTCTACGTTCCGCGGTGTCTCGTGCAGTCCCGCGCGACGGTAAAGGGGAGTAAGCCGCGTCCTGAATCGTACCGCGCAGACCGGGCGCGACAGCGAAGGTACTGGAGTCACTGATGAAAAGGCATTTGTATCGCACACTGCTGGTGTATGGCGTCCTGCTGCTGGGCCTCATCTACGTCTATCCAACCATCGGTTGGATGACGCTGACGGATGAGCAACGCACGGCTCGCATTGCCGCCTGGGACAAAGAGGACAGCGCGCTCGTCAAACGCGGCTATTGGGCCACGGTTTGGCACAAGACGCAGCGCTGGGCGCAGTTCGACCGCGACTGGGTCATGAACCTAGGTCTCGACCTTCAGGGCGGTATCCAGATGGTCGTGGGTCTCGATTACGACGCCCTCGATCCCAAGGTGAAAGCCGACCTGATCGAACGCGGAATGAACGAGGAGAATATCCGCGAGGAGATGCAACGGCAAGTGTTGCAGCGCATCGAGCGCCGCATCCGCGGATTTGGAGCGCGCGAACCCATCATTCAGACGATGGGCACGGAGCAGATCCAGGTCCAACTCCCCGGCGAACGGGACATTGATCGCGCCAGGGAGCTCATCTTCAAGACGGCCTTCCTGACCTTCCAAATTGTGGCGGGCGAGGAGCAGATGGTGGAGGTCTTCGGAAACATCGACAAACACTTCAACAACGATTTCGTTCCGCGCCTGGAACGGTCGGTGTTGCGCGAGGAGCAAGGCCTGCTGGCCGTCAAAGAGGGGCAATTCGAATACGTCAGCGATTTGGTTAAGAAGGCGGCGGCCGTGCCCGGCCTTATCCCCGAGAATCGAGTGATTGCCTTCGGTAAGGATCCCAAGAAGCATTTCATTTACCTGCTCGACAAAGAGCCGTTGATGACCGGCGATGGCCTGAGCATGGCCAACGCACGACCCGATGAAGACACCGGCGGAAGCCGCTGGATGATCACTTTTGGCCTGAAGCCCAGCGCGGCCAGCGATTTCGGCGAGCGTACCGCCGCCAATATCGACCGGTCCATGGCAATCGTGGTCGATGATGTTGTCGAATCGGCTCCGGGCATTCGCGACCGCATCACGACCAACGGCCAGATCACCGGCAATTTCTCGCAGGAAGAAGCGGTCGACTTGGCCATCGCGCTGAATTCCGGTTCGCTTCCCGTGCCTATCCGCGAAGACCAGACCGGTTTCGTGGGCCCGCGCCTTGGAGCCGACGCCATCCGCATGGGCGTATTCTCGTCGCTCATCAGTCTGCTGATCGTGTGCGCGGCCATGATCGTCTACTACCGCATGGCAGGTGTGGTCGCGAACATCGCCCTAGTGATGAACGCCCTCCTGCTGCTTGCGTGCATGGCGTACTTCCAGGCAACGCTCACGCTTCCCGGCATCGCGGGCGTCATCCTCACCATTGGTATGGCCGTCGACGCCAACGTGCTCATCTACGAGCGTATGCGCGAGGAGTTGAGAAACGGGAAATCGTTGCTGGCGTGCATCGACGGCGGATACGCGCACGCCATGAGCGCAATCGTCGACTCGAACGTAACGACGCTCATCGCCGGCGTTGTTCTTATGCAGTTCGGTTCGGGCCCCATCCAGGGCTTCGCCATCACGCTGAGCATTGGTATCCTCTCCAGTATGTTCACGTCGCTCATCGTGACCCGCGCCGTCTTCGATTTCATGACCGCCAAGAAGTGGTTCACCAAGATCAACTTCATGCAGGCGATCAAGCCCGATACCAAGATCCCCTTCATGGATTGGCGTAAGCCCTTCATGATTGCCAGCATAGTCACCATCGTCTTCAGCATCGGACTCTATCTGGCGCGCGGCGACCGCATGTACGGTGTCGATTTCACCACGGGCACCAACATGATCCTGTCGCTCAACTCCGACAATCCCATCGAAGTAGGGGCCGTTCGCAACACGCTCTCCAAGGCCGGATTTGTCGAACCGACGGTTACGGACTATGAGCAGGTCGGTGTAGAATCCCGCAACCGCTTCATGGTCCACCTCGGGGAAGTTTCCGAAGGCGCCGCCGTCGGCACGCAAACCGAAGAAAACTCCGTGGCCACCCGTGTGAAGAGCACGCTTACCGAATTGGCCGGGACCGCCGATAAAGTCGATATCGAGAAGGTGGACATGGTCGGCCCCACGGTCGGCAGGCAACTCAAGCTCGACGCCTTCAAGGCGATTGCCTGGTCCTTCTTCTTCTTGATTATCTACCTGTGGTTCCGCTTCGAACTTAAGTTCTCCGTAGCCGCCATGGTCACGCTGTTTCACGACGTCGCCATCGTCCTCGGGCTTTTCGCCATCACCGGACGCCAAGTCTCGCTGGGCGTTATCGCCGGTCTATTGACGGTTATCGGTTACTCGTTGAACGACACCATCATCGTGTTCGACCGAGTCCGCGAAGATCTCAAGCTCCACCGGGGACGCGGAACCTCGATCCTCGATCTCATGAACAGGAGCGTCAACCTGACGTTGAGCCGCACCATCCTCACCAGTATGTGCACCCTCTTCGTCGTGTTCGTGCTCCTGATTTGGGGCGGCGAAACAATCAACGATTTCGCGTTCGCGTTGACCTGCGGCATCGTCGCGGGAACCTACTCGTCGATCTTCATCGCGTGCCCAATCGTCCACTATTGGCAGTTGGCCGCTGGCCGATGGGACAAGCGCAAGACCACCGGAACCGACGACAACACCCCCTCGCGCTATCGCCGGAAATCCCCCAAGCCAGGGACCAACGTCGAAGACGAGGCATCCGCCACGTAGTAGTTCCTCCACGAGATTGATAAAGTCCCGCGAGGCGTCGTATCAGCGACGCCTCGCTTGTTTTGTGGACGCATCGCTTGTCTTTTACTGGTAGGGACGTTTCGCCGAAACGTCCGGGGGCGGCGTTGACTGCGGCAGGCAAACCGCGCTTTCGGTGAAAGCGCTCTGCCTTTGTGCCCCGCCTTGATGCATCCGGCGCGTCAGCCAAGCACGCCCGTAATCAAATACCCGAAGAGATACCCCGCCCCCGCCACGCCGAGCCCCACGAGAAACATGTCCACGCCACTGCGGAAGATGCCCCGCCCCGTAAACAGGCTGCGCGCCGCGCCCACGGCGAAATGCGAAGCCATCGCGATTGCGAACGAGACCCACGCCGCCGTCATCTGATTCGAAATGACCAGGAACGGCGCTACCGGAATGAACGCGCCGATGGCCGTCGCGATGCCCGTGGTCCACGCCTCCTTCATCGGCGTCGTGCGTTGCTCGCCGATCTGCAACTCCTCGCGGACCATCTCGTCGAGCGCCCTCTCGGGCGTCTTCATGATCTCCTCGGCCAGCTTCCCGGCCTGTTCGGCAGGCATGCCCTTTGCCTCGTAAATGAGCGCCAGTTCCTCGCGCTCCAGGTCCGGCATCAGCCGGATCTCTTCCCGCTCCATCGCAATCTCGTGGGCATGCACTTCCATCTCGCTCTTCGACGCGAGGTATCCCGACGACCCCATGGAAAGGGCATCGGCGATCATTCCTGAAAGTCCCGACAAAACGATTACGTGCGGGGCAACCTCCGCTCCCAACACACCCGCGACCAATCCGAAGTTCGCGGTTAGGCCGTCGTTGAATCCATACACCACATTGCGCAACATGTCGCCCGATTCGAGCTTGTGCCACGACTCGCCGCCGCCCCCTCCGCCGATATCGCGCAACGCCGACGCATGCTGCGCCGATTCGCGCGCAAGTTTCAGCGCCGTGTCTTTCGCCACGCCCGGCCCGCTCTCGCGATGGAATTGCAGATAACCCTTCACCTCCTGCCCTTCTTCGCGAAGGAGCTGGCTCAGCAGGATATCCCCGCCGAACCGGCGCGCCACCGCCGCCTTCAATCGGGCCGATGCCGTCGGAGCCGCCTTTGGCGGCGCGATGCCCTTCTCGCGAAACACCTTGCTCCACAATTCGA
>JBAZRU010000316.1:0-790 GCA_041662805.1 Candidatus Hydrogenedentales bacterium
CAGGTGTCAAAGCATGCCGAATGGAGGCGGAACGCCCCGGCGCGGCGGAGGACTATGAGCGACTGATACGAGCTACGGTGCCCGCCGGCAGCTCCGGGATGCCTCAGTTTGACTTGGTCCTATTGGGGATGGGCGCGGACGGCCATACGGCCTCGCTCTTCCCGGACACCTTGGCATTGCGCGAGGAAGAGTGCCTTGTCGTGTTGAACGATGTTCCCCAGTTCGCCACCCAGCGTGTCACGATGACCTATCCGCTCATCAACGTCGCCGCCCGGCGGTGGTTTCTGGTGAAGGGGGCGGACAAGGCCCCCGCCTATGCCCGCATTCATGCTCACGGCGACGTGCCCGCGGCCCGGGTTGCCGAAGCCGATTGGTTCGTCGACCCTGCAGTGGTGGGAGGCTAACAGAGGGCGTGGCCCTCTCTAGCCTATCTTGTTGGCCATAGGACAGGTCCGTCGGATCGGACGGATCGGTCTTATGGGTGCGGGCACGAACAGATCATGTCCGGTTCCTACGACCCAGAAACAGCCTCAGCCCATAGCGGCTTGACTTTTGCGCGAAATTTTGATAGTTTTAGAAATATGGAAATTAAGCTCGCAGTTCAGATGATTGGAAGTCTCGCCCAAGACACCCGGCTGGCGGTGTTCAGGCTTCTCGTGCGGCAGGGTCCAGAAGGTCTGCCCGCGGGCGACATCGCGGCAGCCCTCGATGTGCCCGCACCGACCTTGTCGTTTCACCTGTCGCAGCTCACGGCAGCGGGGCTCATTACGAGCACACGCCAAGGAAGGTC
>JBAZRU010000316.1:800-4183 GCA_041662805.1 Candidatus Hydrogenedentales bacterium
AGGAAGGTCGATTCTCTACAGCGTCGATTTCCCGGGTGTCCGGAGCCTGTTCGAATACCTGATGGAAGACTGCTGCCAAGGCCGAAGCGAGCTCTGTGGGGTGCTGCATCGAGAGTCGCCCACGTGTTGCGGCACGCACGACTCGGAGCCCGCGAAATGACGGACAAGCTGCGCGTCCTTTTTCTGTGCACCGGCAACTCTTGCCGCAGTCAGATGGCGGAAGGGTGGGCCAAGCACTTGAAGGGGGACGAGGTTGAAGCGTATTCGGCGGGGACGAATCCGCATGGGCTGAACCCTCTGGCGGTGCGCGTCATGGCCGAGGCGGGCGTGGACATCGCCGGGCATACTTCGAAGCACGTGGACGCGCTGAAGCACGTAAACCTGGACGTGGTCGTGACGGTGTGCGGAGACGCGCACGAGCATTGCCCACTCTTTCCAGGCAAGACGCGCGTGGTCCATGTTGGGTTTGACGATCCGCCGCGGCTGGCTGCCAACGCGGCTTCGGAAGAAGAGGCGCTGGGGCATTACCGGCGCGTACGCGATGAAATTCGGGCGTTTATCGAGCAGTTGCCCGACAACATACAAGGATGAACGACGATGGAAACGATGCATGAAGTGCGCGAGCGGGTTCGCGAAGGATATGCGGCGGTAGCAGAGCGCGGGACCTCGTGTTGCGGTAGTGAGGCGAGTTGCTGCGGCACGCCGGACGACGCCTCAGCGGCGAATCTGGCGGCGGTTGTCGGCTATGCCCCAGAGGAAATTGCCGCGCTGCCCGAAGGCGCGAACATGGGATTGTCGTGTGGAAATCCCGTCGCATTGGCGTCGCTCAAGGAAGGCGAGGTCGTCGTCGATTTGGGCAGCGGCGGCGGATTCGACGTCTTCATTGCGGGACGAAAAGTCGGCGCGACGGGCCGGGCCATTGGCATCGACATGACGCCGGAGATGCTGTCGAAGGCGCGCAGAAATATCCCGGTCTATCGTGAGCGCTCGGGATTGGACAACGTCGAGTTCCGCCTGGGCGAAATCGAGCACCTGCCTCTGCCAGACAATTCCGTCGACGTGATTATCTCGAACTGCGTGATCAACTTGTCGCCGGACAAACCGCAGGTATGGCGCGAGATCGCACGCGTCCTGAAACCGGCCGGGCGTGTAGCCGTCTCGGACCTTGCGCTGCTTCAGCCATTGCCGAAACAGATCAGCGAGATGGTCGAGGCCTTGGTGGGCTGCATTGCGGGGGCGGTGCTGGTCGACGAGACGGAGACGATGGCGCGTGAGGCAGGATTGGCCAATATTCAGCTTGTGAAGAAGAGCGAGTACATAAACAAGATGACCTCGTGGAGCGACCCGCTCTACAAGCAGATAGTCGCATCGCTTCCCGAGGGTTCAACGCCCGGCGACTACGTCGTAAGCCTGGAGGTCAGCGCCGTGAAGCCGGCCGCGACGCGTTGTTGCGGATAAGAGTCACAGAAATTGGAAGGAAGTAGTTTTCATGAGTACCGGAAGTCTGAAGCAACTTTCATTTCTCGACCGATACCTGACGCTGTGGATCTTTTCGGCCATGGCGGTGGGCGTGGCGATTGGGTATTTTGCGCAAGGCGTCACGTCGTTGATCGAGACAGTTCAGGTCGGGACGACGAATGTGCCCATCGCGATAGGGCTCATTCTCATGATGTACCCGCCGCTGGCCAAGGTTCGTTACGAAGAGCTGGGTGACGCGTTTCGCAATGTGCGTATCCTGGGCCTTTCGTTGGTGCAGAACTGGGTCATCGGGCCTATCCTTATGTTTGCGCTGGCGATCTTGTTTCTGCACGACAAGCCGGAATACATGGTGGGCCTCATCATGATCGGGCTTGCCCGCTGCATCGCCATGGTGATCGTCTGGAACGATCTCGCCGAGGGCGATACCGAATACTGCGCGGGCCTGGTGGCCTTCAACAGCGTGTTCCAAGTGCTGTTCTACAGCGTCTACGCATGGTTCTTCGTGACTGTGCTGCCGCCACTCTTCGGTTTGCAGGGAAGCGTGGTTGCCGTGAGCATCGGGCAGATAGCGAAAAGCGTGTTCATTTACCTCGGCATCCCATTTCTTGCGGGCATGCTGACGCGGCTGGTGCTGGTGAAACTCAAAGGCAAAGACTGGTATCACCGGGTGTTCATACCGCGCATCAGCCCAATCACCTTGATCGCACTGCTCTTCACCATCGTCGTGATGTTCAGCCTGAAGGGAAACCTGATTGTGACGATCCCGCTCGACGTGGTTCGTATTGCCATCCCTCTGTTGATCTACTTTGTCGTGATGTTTCTGCTGAGCTTTTTCATGGGAAAGAAGGCGGGTGCGGATTACCCCAAGACGGCAACGCTCGCCTTTACGGCTGCGAGCAACAACTTCGAGCTGGCCATTGCCGTCGCGGTGGCGGTATTCGGGATCAACTCGGGCGCGGCGTTTGCCGCCGTGATAGGGCCTTTGGTGGAAGTGCCGGTATTGATAGGGCTGGTCAGCGTGGCGTTGTGGTTTCGGAAGCGGTATTTCGGTGAACCTGAAGACGCCCGCCACAGAGGGCGGGCGCTACAGGGGAATTGAAGACGCCCGCTGGAATTCTCGCAGGTTCTGGAAAAGGCTATACGGGGACACGGCGCGCGCCGTGTCCCCGTTGTGGTGAAAGCCGCCCTCTTGCGCGGCGCTTTGGCGAAGTCACTTACGGGATTGCCTCAAGCTGTCATTCAGTTCATCCCAACGGCGCTTTCGCAACGCCCACTCTTCATTTGGAATCGCATCGATGGTCTGGCGAAGTTGCACAAGCGCGGCCCGGACCCCGGGGCTCATGCCGCGAGGAACATGCCTGCGGCGCGCGTCCCGCCGGGTGTACGGGGTTGGGTCGAAGAGATACGTCACCGAGTTCATAGGGATTCCTCCACATAGGCCAGAAACCGTGTAGCTGAATCTATATTCAGTATTATATAGCGTGGAGACCGAAAAGTCAAGTGCCTGCAATCTCTTGACTCGCTGAACGAATTCCCCTATTATCCGACTTGACAAATAGGGAAAGCCTGTGTACTCTATTAACATAATCGACATTTATTAGTATGTTGACCAGCAAAGCCAAGTATGCTCTGCACGCCCTGGAGATTCTGGCGAGAGAGCGGCGGGATCAGCCTATCCTCATTGAGGATTTGGCCAGGCGGGGTAACATCCCCAGGAAGTTCCTGGAGTTGATTCTGCTGGACCTGAAGAGTCTGGGCATACTCCAGAGCAAGCGGGGAAGGGCCGGCGGGTATTACCTGGCGCTTCCGCCCGAGGAGATTAGCCTCGGGCAAGTGATTCGGTCCATGAGCGGGCCAATCGCGTTGGTTCCGTGCTTGAGCCGGACGGCGTACCGCCGGTGCAC
>JBAZRU010000316.1:4193-7776 GCA_041662805.1 Candidatus Hydrogenedentales bacterium
GGAAGTTTATGACGCGAGCATCAAAATACTCGAACAGACCAGCCTTGCGGATATGGTCACGAGGCACGAGGAAGCGGCCAGCCGGCGCAACGAGGCGCCGATGTACCACATCTGAAGTGCGCTCATTTTTTTGGGCATTTAGACTAGCATCTTAATCGACATTAGGAACTATGGCAATGAGAGAGAAGTACGAAGTCACGATTCAGAACCCGCCCGACCACGAGGCGGAGTCGCTCATTCTCAAGGCGGTTCGCTCCATCAGCTACGGGTCGGTGGAGGTCGTAATCCACAACTCGAAGGTGGTGCAGGTGGAACGGCGGGAAAAGCACCGGTTCGTCGCGAGTCACGAATAGTCCCCCACGCGGGGAGAGTGTCTAGCGCTTACCGGACCACCGGAAGCGGAACAGGAACAACTTGAACGTACGGTAATCGACCGGGCCTCCGGAGATGTCGCCGAAGGAGAGACGACCATGAGGAGGTCCCGTATTACGGCGGTGATTGCCTTGGCCAGTCTGGCGCATTTTGCCGGACCGGCTCCGGGGTACGCCCAGGAAAGCAGCGCAGGCGCGACGGTTTCGACCGGCGAGTTGGCGCAACTGAAACAGCAGCTTGAGGAGTTGAACCAGAAGGTGTTGGTGCTCGAACGTCAGAAAGAGATCGAGAAGGAAGCCGCCGTGGAGAAGGCGAAGACGGCAACGGTCGTCGGCGCCGGAAAAGACGGCTTCACGATCGGTTCCGCGGACAAGGCATTCCAGCTCAAGATTGGCGGTTGGACGAGCTTCGACACTGCGTGGTTCGACCAGGACTCGGAGTTACGGAACAGCGTCGGCGACGAGCAGGACGGCACGGGGTTCCGCAGCATCCGGCTGCGGTTGTCGGGCACGGTGTACCAGAACATCGACTTTCAATCGGAGTTCGAGTTCGCGGGGCAAAATGGCCAGGACACGCCGGCCATCTTCGACACGTACGTTACGCTGAAAGACATCCCATACGGCGGCGAGCGCAAGGGCGAACTTCGGTTCGGCCACTTCCGCGAGCCGTTCAGCATGGAAGAGCTGACGACGCTTCCTGCGCGTCTCTTCCAGGAGTTGTCGCTTGCGAGCACGTTCAATCCAAGCCGGAATGCCGGTATTCAGTGGAGCGACGCGCTCATCGGCGAAGCGAAGAAGGAACGTCTCCAATACGCAGTCGGCATCTTCAAAGAGACGGACAACTGGCCCAGCAGCAACGATTCCGACGAGGACCAGGGCTGGAGCGTCACGGGGCGCGTATCTGGATTGCCGTACTACAAGTACAACGGCGAGCGCTTGGTGCACGTGGGCGTGGCGTACAGCCATCGCAACCCAGATGGTGCGGTGGTGCCCTACGCGGCGCGGCCCGAAACACGGTTGGGTTTGTTCCGCTACATCGACACCGACAAGTTCCAGAACTACCGGTTGCGCGATGCGCGGGCGGACGACGTGGACTTGCTGGGACTTGAACTGGCGGCCATCTTCGGTCCGTTGACGTTGCAGAGCGAATACACGCTTGCGGAAGTGGACACCACCTTCAACGGAAGCCGCTCCTTCAGCGGGTACTACGTGCAGGCCGGTTATTTCCTCACCGGGGAAGTGCGGCCCTACCGCCACTCGACCGGCACCTTCGACCGCGTGACTCCCAAGAAGGACTTCAAGTGGGGCAAAGACGGCGGTTGGGGTGCGTGGGAAGCGGCCGTGCGGTACTCGCATGCCGACCTCTCGGACGGCGGCGTGCGCGGCGGGATTCAGGACTCGTACACCGCAGGCATCCACTGGTACCTGAATCGCAGTACCAACGTGTCCTGGAACTACATTCACAACGTCGTCGACCACGACCTGTACGACGGCGAATTCGACTCGCTTCAAATGCGCGTAGAGGTGGCATTCCTGTAGATGGAAACCCAAGCCACACACGAACCAGTAACAAAACGATCAACACAGACAACATAAGAAAAGGATATACGACCATGAAACACGTCAAGACTCTCTCGAACGGATTCGTTCCCGCGCCCGCCACCTCGCTGCTTGAGTTGGCGCAGATTGGGACGATCTTTGGAACGTTTGCCACGGCCTTCACGGGATTTCTCGGGGGCATCAACGTTTGGACCCAAGCGCTTGAGCGCTTCGTAAACGTTGGCCAGGACAAAGCGTCGTCGTAGACCAAACAGACCCGGCTCCGCCTTCATGCGGGTGAGGACGGCGTCTATGGGGGTAGCCCCAAGGCGACCGTCCTCACCGGCAGGGGTCCGGGAACAAATGAAATCGAAATGTCACACAAGAACCGCCGGGACGCAACACCCGCGGACGAACCAGGAGTTGAGCGACCATGAGACTTACACCGATTCTTGCAGCAGTTGCTATAGCGCTTGCGATACCGGCAGTGCCGGTGGCACAGGCGGCAAATGCCGTCAAGTTGTTGAATGTATCCTACGACCCTACCCGCGAATTGTATGACGAGTACAACGCCGCATTCGCGGCATATTGGAAAGGGAAGAGTGGACAAGACGTCACCGTGGACCAATCCCACGGCGGATCGGGAAAGCAAGCGCGCGCGGTCATTGACGGACTTCCCGCGGATGTTGTGACCCTCGCGCTGGCCTACGACATCGACGCCATCGCCCAGAAGTCGCAACTGCTTCCGAAAGACTGGCTGACGAAGCTGCCGAACAACAGCGCTCCGTACACGTCCACCATCGTGTTCTTGGTGCGCGCGGGGAATCCCAAAGGAATCAAAGATTGGGACGACCTCGTGAAACCGGGGGTGTCGGTGATTACGCCCAATCCGAAGACCTCGGGCGGGGCGCGCTGGAACTACCTGGCGGCGTGGGCGTTTGCCAAGCGCAAGTTCAACGGGGACGAGGCGCAGATCAAAGAATTCTTGAAGGCGCTTTTCAAAAACGTGCCCGTGCTCGACTCCGGCGCGCGCGGATCGACGACGACGTTCGTGCAGCGCGGAATCGGCGATGTGTTCATCTCATGGGAAAACGAGGCGTTTCTGGCTACGAAAGACCTGGGAGCGGGCAAGTTCGAGATCGTCATTCCGTCGATCAGCATCTTGGCGGAACCTTCCGTGGCGGTGGTGGAGCGCAATGCCCAGAAGAAGGGCACAAGCGCAGTGGCCAAGGCATACCTTGAATTCCTCTACACGGAGCAAGGCCAGGAGATCGCGGCGAAGCACTACTACCGTCCGCGCCTCGAATCGGTCGCGGCGAAATACAAGGGCATCTTCCCCGACCTCAACCTCGTGACGATCGACGAAGAGTTCGGCGGATGGGTCAAGGCTCAGAAGGAGCATTTCGACGATGGCGGCACGTTTGACGCCATCTATCTGCCCAGCAACTAATTGCGCGAGGAGTTCACGAGACCATGCAACTGAAACAACCCAGCGTGCTGCCCGGCTTCGGCTTGGCCGGCGGATTTGCGCTGCTCTATCTGTGCCTCATCGTGCTGATACCGCTTGCGGGACTGGCGATCAAGACCACGGACCTTTCGTGGTCCGAGTTCTGGCAAACGGTGACGGGGCCGCGCGTGATGGCTGCGTACAAGCTTAGCTTGCTTGCCTCGCT
>JBAZRU010000317.1:0-7774 GCA_041662805.1 Candidatus Hydrogenedentales bacterium
TCAACCTCTTACGAATGGGATATCACTACATCCGAAGAAAAGGAGTCGCGCTGCAGTATGCCTTCTCTCTACTACGAGAACTCGCTACAAAACAAAAGGCTCCAAACTGGGGATGAGTCAGCCTTATTTGCGCCGGGTTTGACGCCGGTGTTAAAATCTGGGCAGACGAGGTATGCCTGCCTGAAGGTCTCTGAATCCCCATGCACGCACAGGCGACGCATGTTTCTTGTGGGTGTCGCATGGTGAGTAATGGAGAACCAGGGAGTAGGCGTGTCGCAAGAGCGAACCGAGGCCATCGTAATTCGCGGCGTCGATTTCAGCGAATCGAGCCGTATCGTTACATTCCTGACGCCGGAGCGTGGAAAGCTGGCGTGTATGGCCACGGGGGTCAAGCGCGCCAAGAGCCCGCTGTCCGCCGTGTTGGACACGTTCAACCGGGTCGAGATTGTCTATTATTGGAAAGAGGGCCGGAACGTCCAAAAGCTGGGCGAGGCGACTCTCTTGGATGGATTTCCGGCGGTGAAAAGCGACGTGGAAAAGTCAGCCCACGCCACGTTTCCCCTTGAGCTTGCTCTGAAGGTTGCTCAAGAGGATGAGCCCTCGGAAGCGCTGTACGAGGCGCTGGCGCATGGACTTCACGATTTGACGATGTGGCAAGGTTCAGCCAGGACACACGTCTCGTGGATCGCGCTAAGACTGCTGATGGCGGCGGGGTTCGAGCCCAATCTCACGCCCTCGGCGCAAGGTGGTCCGGTCCGGTTTTCGTACGACAGCGGAGTGGTCGACGCGGACATGCCCGCGGATCGAACGCTCTGCGCGGAAGAACTTGAATCGTTGCAGGCAATGGTGGCCAGCCCTGAAGGCTGCCCGTCCGAAGGCATGGACGCGCGGGTCTTCGACAGTGTTCGACGTTACGCGGCCCGGCAGGTGGATTGCGAGTTTCGCAGCCTGCGAGTCATCGACCAGATGTTTGGATAAGGAAACCGGTTGCGCAGTTCTAACGCGGACCTTGGGAATTCAATGTCGACGCCAGAAAACATAATCCGAAACTTCTGTATCATCGCCCACGTGGACCACGGCAAGTCCACGTTGGCCGACCGCTTTCTTCAAATCACCGGCGCGGTCGAAGAACGCAAGATGAAAGAGCAGACGCTCGACACGATGGATATCGAGCGCGAGCGCGGCATTACCATCAAGGCGGTTGCGGTCCGGCTCCACTACAAGGCGAGAGACGGCCAAGTCTACGTGCTCAATCTGATCGATACGCCGGGACATGTGGACTTCTCGTACGAAGTCTCGCGTAGCTTGGCCGCGTGCGAGGGCGCGCTGCTGCTCGTGGACGCGTCGCAAGGCGTCGAAGCGCAAACACTGGCCCACGCATACAAGGCCATCGAGCAGAACCTCGACATCATCCCGGTGATCAACAAAATCGATTTGCCGAGCGCGGACGTCGAATCGGTGCGCCGCCAAATCGAGAACGTAATCGGATTGCCGGCGGACGAAGCCATTATGACGAGCGGCAAGGAAGGCTCCGGGGCCATCGACGCGTTGGAGGCGGTCATCCGTCGCGTGCCCGCGCCCAGCGGCGACCGCGAAAAGCCGCTTCGCGCGCTGGTATTCGATGCGAAGTACGACTCGTACCGCGGCGTGGTCGTCTATATCCGCGTCGTAGAAGGCCGTATCGCCCGAGGGGCCAAGGTCCAGTTCATGTCCAACGGTCTGAAGTACGACGTGATCGAGCTGGGCACATTCCGCCCTGAAATCACACCGTGCGACATGCTGGAGGCGGGCGAAGTCGGTTATGTCATCTGCAACATCAAGAGCCTGCTCAGCACGAAGATCGGCGACACGATCACGGACGCGGTCAAGCCCGCCGAAGAACAGTTGCCGGGATACAAGGAAGTCTTGCCCGTCGTGTTCTGCGGAATGTATCCCGCGGCGACGACGGACTATTCGGAATTGCGCGACGCATTGGAACGGTTGCGGTTGAACGATGCATCGTTCCAGTACCAGGCCGACAGTTCGGACGCGCTTGGATTCGGATTCCGCCTCGGATTCCTGGGTCTGCTCCACATGGAAATTGTGCAGGAACGTCTGGAACGCGAGTTCAATCTGACGCTCGTCACCACGATGCCGAACGTGGCGTATCGCATCACGAAGAAAGACGGATCGCAGTTCATCATTGAGAACGCCTCGAAGATGCCGGTTCCCAACGACATTGAGACCATCGAGGAGCCGTACATCGAAGCGGAGATCATCTGCCCGACCGAATACCTGAGCGGCGTCATCGACCTCTGCAAGAAGAAGCGCGGCGTTCACGTCCGCGTGGACTATCTCGACGAGCGGCGCAGCCTCGCCGTGTACCAAATGCCGTTGGCGGAGGTCGTGCTCGATTTCTACGACAAGTTGAAGACGCTTTCGCGCGGGTACGGTTCGCTTGAGTACAACATCATCGGGTTCCGCGCGGGCGATCTCGTCAAGTTGGATATCCTGCTGAATTCCGAACCCGTGGATGCGTTGTCGTCGATCGTACACAAGGATCGCGCGGAATGGGTCGGGAAGACCCTGGCGTCCAAACTGCGGGCGTTGATTCCACGGCAGCAGTTCGAAGTGGCCATTCAGGCCGCAGTGGGAAGCCGGATCATTGTCCGCGAAACCGTCAAGGCCGTGCGCAAGAACGTGACGGCCAAGTGCTACGGCGGCGACATCACGCGAAAGCGCAAGCTGCTCGAGAAGCAAAAAGAAGGCAAGAAGCGCATGAAACAAGTGGGCAGCGTCGAAGTGCCGCAGGAAGCCTTCATGGCTCTGTTGCGCGTTGGCGAAGATTCGGATCGCTAACGTGGCACAAAGAGCAAAGCAGACAAAGCCGTCCGGCAAGAGCGAATCCCAAGGCGAGGCCGTCGAGTTTCTCGCCGGTTTTGTAAAGGCCTTCACGGGCCCGTGGACGTGGGAGAACTTCGGCAGTTGGGTCAAACTCATCGCGCTCGTGCTGACCGTGTGGTGGTTGTTTGTGCAGCCGTTCCGCATTCCTTCCGGGTCGATGGAGCCCACGCTGCACGGAGACCCCGGCTTCTTTATCGGCGACCGCGTCTTCGTCAACAAGCTCATATTCGGACCGCGCGTCCCATTCACCAACATCCGCATCTTCCGTCTCGGACAGCCAAAGCGATGGGATATTGTCGTGTTTCGCTCCGTGGAACCGGAGAGTCCCAACAAGGTACTGATTAAGCGCGTGGTAGGACTTCCCGGCGAGCGCGTCCACATCGCCAATGGGAAAATCCACATCAACGGGGAGCCGCTGGAACTTCCCGACTCGATGCCCGACGTGAACTACACCTTAGGCCCCTTGCTGACGCAGCAGGATCTCGACCAGTATTTGCGGGATGTCCCGCCTCAAGATCAACCGAGAGCCCTTGCAAACCTCGACAGCCAACTCAGCGGCTATAAATACGGCGTCCTTCCCATGGACAAGTATTCGCTGATTCCGCCCAATCACTATTTCATGCTCGGCGACAACAGCGAACGCAGCCAGGATGGTCGCTACTTCGGGTGGGTGCCTCACGATAATTTGCTCGGGCGCGCGTCGTGTATCTGGTGGCCCTTCAAGAACCGCCGCGACTTCACGGGATTCTCCCACACGTGGTGGGGAATGGCCTTGCTCGTAGGTATTCCGTTCCTTCTTATTGGATACGAGATTAGCCGTTCATTCTTCATCCTGCCGTGGCGCGTGAAGCGCAGTCCGCTCAAAGCAATCGTACGCGACGGCGAGCGCGTCTGGATCAACCGCGCCGCCTTTGGATGGCGATTGCCTTTCGGCAACAAGCGCATCGGCAAGCGACAGCCCACGCGCGGTGCTGCTGTCGCGTTTACCCTCCCGGATAGCGCATCGGCGGACGATCAAATCGAGGTCATGTTCGGACGCTTAGTAGCGCTGCCTGGCGACACGATCAAAGTCGAGGATGGAGGAGTCCTAGTCGAAGGCGTGCGCGCCGAAGACGCGGGCCCGCTCAATGCCGGCGCGGAGTGGTTGGGCAAGAAGAAGACAACGGTTCCCGAGGGCCACTATCTCGTGCTTGCCGATGTGGATGCGGAGGGCCAAGACGGACGCTCCTTCGGTTGGCTTCCGGAGGACTGCCTCGTAGGAACGGTTGCCGCGGTTTGGTGGCCTCCCCAGCGCGCGCGACAGGTGCGCAACCATGGAAGCATCTCCTAACTCCGTGATCGGCGTTTACGTCCACATCCCCTATTGCCGCACCATCTGCCCCTACTGCGATTTTGTGAAGCGCCCCATCAAGGGGTCGGTTCCGAAGGCCTTCCTTGATGCCCTTCGCGAAGAAATCTTGTCCTTCGATGGCGACTCGGAAGTAGACGGGGTATTCTTTGGCGGCGGCACGCCCTCCCTGATCGCGGTCGACGATTTCGCGAGCATCATGGACGCGCTCCGTTCCCGGTTTCGCCTTACCCCTGCAGCGGAGATCACGCTCGAAGCCAATCCCGATGACGTCACGGCAGAGCTTCTCGACGCATGGACCGCGTGCGGCGTTAACCGGGTCAGTCTCGGCGTGCAGAGTTTCAACGAGGAGACCTTGCGATATCTCGGCAGAAGGCATGACGCCGGCGGCGCGCGGCGCGCATGCGAACTCGTGGCGGAGCGGCTCGCGAACTGGAACATGGACCTTATCTTCGGTGCGCCCCCCTTGACGGCTTGGCGCGCCACCCTCGAAGCGTGCCGTTTATTCCAACCGGCGCATGTGTCGGCATACGGCCTGACCTACGAGTCGGGGACGCCCTTCGGCAAGCGCGCAAACGAAGCAATCGACGATGATACGTACCTGACGCAATTCCATGACGTGGACGGGGTTCTCGATGCCTACGAGCGATACGAAGTGTCGAACCTCGCAAGACCTTCCTTTCAATGCGTTCTGAATCTCCGCTATTGGCACAATGAAGAATACGCGGGGTTCGGTCCTGCGGCGTACTCATACCTGCGAAATGTACGCTCGCGCAATTGCGTGAAGACCGAGGATTATCTCTCCGTCCCTGGCAGCAAGCAGGAAATGCTGCAACTCACGGAACAAGAGATTCGAGTGGAGACCTTGATTCAACATTTCCGCTTGAGGCAAGGATTGTCGAAAGACTATTACCGCGCGCGCTTCGGGAGACCACTCGAATCCGACTTCGGCCCGCTCATAGAGTCTCTTGTCGAACGAGGGTTGCTGGAGGAAGACGCAACGGCTGTTCGCCCGACCCCAAAAGGCTTCGAACTCAACAACGAAATCGGCTTAGCCTTGGTGGGTTAGCCCGCATTCCGCACAGGCAGGCATTCGTGCCAGTCCGATGTGCTTTCACCCGGGCAACGCCTGTAGTAGGATGACGTTGCTGCTTCGAACACTGGGGAGACGCATGGTACGCAACGCGCGACAGAGTATGCTTGTCGCCGCCGTGTGCGCGTGGACTTGGGCAGCAACCCACGCGTGCGCCCAATTGGTCCTTGTGCAAACGACCACCATGACGGCGGCGCGCGAAGCGACGCGCGTCTACACGCAGGCCATCGAACTGGCAACGCAGGCCTCCACCCTTCCCCAACTCCTTCCCGGCGAAGCGTTCTCGGGACGCAGCATGATCACCTCGGATGGAGACGCCCTAATCACCTCCACGGTTACTGCCGGAGGCGCGTCTCGCCCAGCTCTGTCTTTCCTTTCCGTATCGCGCACGATCCCGCTCTCTCTTCAACCGCAAGATTCCATCATCCTGGGCAACGCCGGATCGGTGCGGCTGCATACCCTCGTGGAGGACACGGCGACTGGCAGCAAGACACTGGTCACCTTCGGGGGCAGCGGAGCAAATGGGGAGCGCGGGCCGTGGCAAATCCGGGCGCGTTCCCTCTTGACGGACCCTGCCCTTTCGTTTGCACAGCAGGACGCAGGGTGGCTGCTCCCGGGAGAGCCGGTCGCATGTGCCGCGCTTCAGGGACGTCCCGTGGTGGCTGTGTTGTGCCGTGCGCCGGACGGAGGGGCTGTCCTGCACGTGCGCGACGTGACCCGCGGCGAGATCCTCGTGGAGGCATTGACGCTGCCAGGAGCGGCGCGCACGCAAGAGCCGGTGGGGTTGGCAGCAAGCCAAGATGGCCAGCTGATCTTTGCGCTCTCTTCCGGGTACTCCGCAAGCGGCGGTGCTACTCGTGCGTCTACCCTTCAGGTCATTAGCGGACACCTGTTCGATGTCGTTTCCAACGAAGTGGAACTGCCGGGAGACGCGTCTGGAGAGGGCGTGCCTCTGCATCCCGCCGAAGCGGGCGCGTGCTGGGTGACGACGCGCTCCCGAAGCGAAGGGTTCTCCTATGCCGTTCTAATCCAGGCATCGGAAGCCTCCGCGAAGAAGGCCGCGGAGTATTCGTTCGGCGATGCCGGGCAGGGCCTCCTCCTGGCCGTCGCGGATGACGGTTTCTCCGTGGCGATTGCCGCGAACAACCGGCTTGAGATATGGCCGAAGGGAATTCCCGGCGGCAAGTCACTCTCGTTTGATTCGGAGATTCAGACTCTCGAATGGATGTACGGCCAAGTGTTTGTCGGGGAAGCAGGAAGGCTTCATGTTGTCGATCGGTCGACGGGGGTCATTTCGCGCACGGACCAGTTTCAGACAGGATTCGTCACGGCAATTGCTCCTGTCTATAGACTGGGAGCCGTCCCGGGAGACCGGGACCGCGACGGCCTTGGGCCCGCCGACGAAGTGGGGCTGGGGACAGGCGTCGGCGTGGCCGATACGGACAATGACGGCTTGACGGATGGAATCGATCTGGAGCCGACGGTCCCGTCGCCGCGCTTGGTCGCACCGCTGATCGTCGACTTTCGGGGTGAGGGGATTGGGCGTGAACTCAGAGCGATTCGTCTCGAATCGCCCTTCGGCGACGCCTCGACATGGGGCCTCTCTTTCGACTCGGCGCTCACACCCTGGTTGCGCGTATACCCGCGGTCCGGCGAGTTGCCGGGTTGGTTTCTCGTGGGTATCGATCCGGCTCGATACCGATCGAGCGACGCCTCTTGGGCACGCATCGCTGTCTCGCTTAGCGGAACGCATCCCGGCGTGAGCGCGTCGGGAAGTCCGCGCACCATTGCCGTGCGCGTACTGCCACCCGACCGCAGCCCACGCTGCATTCTCTGGCTGCTGGACGAACGTCCGCCGGAAAGCTCACTCCGCTCAGGTACCGATGCCTGGCGGCTGAAGGGACTGGCGGACCTGCTGTCGCAGCAGCCTTACCGCTTCAGCCATCGCGTAGCGACAAAGCCGATTTCGGAGTTGCCGCGGGATGTGTCCATCGTCGTCCTGACGGCGGCGGCAGCAAGCCGCGGTCTCGCCACACGGCAGGCGCTACTGGATTTCGTCGCGGAGGGCGGGTCCCTTCTCTTTTTGGGAAGCCACCTCGCCGAGGAAGGCCCCAGACCCCTCGCCCGATGGCTCAACCCCATCGGCGTTGAGTTGGACAACGAGACGATCCTTAACGGCGCTTTTGAGGCAAAGGGCACCAACTCGCCCGTTCGGTATTGGGAACGCTTTCGCCTGGATAATGGGATGCGAATGCGCGTCGCCGACGCACGTGCAATCATGGCTCCAGACCCAGCAGGCGAAGGCTTAGCCGCGTTTGCCGCAGGCGCCTACGGCAATGGACGTATCGCCCTGTTGGCCGCCGCCACTCCTATCGAATCAAGCGCATTGACGACAACGCCGAATCAACAGTTTGCGGGCGACCTGTTCACGTGGCTGGCCGAAGCAGGGT
>JBAZRU010000318.1:0-7770 GCA_041662805.1 Candidatus Hydrogenedentales bacterium
AGGGGTTGCGGGCCGTGGCCGAGTCGCTCACCACCGAGCCGCATTCCTGGACGCAGTTCGCGGGATGGTCGCCGGACGGACGCCAAGCCATCATCGGGCGCGGCTGGGAGACCCCGGAGAACGCCGCGTGGGAGGAAGAGCACAAAGACTTCCGCATGACCCAGGACTGGACCTACGACATGTATTTCCTCGACATTGCCTCGGGGAAACTCTTCAACGTCACCGGCGTCGAGAGTGTGTCCAACTACAACTCCGGCCTGTTCTTCGTGCCCGGCGACGACAACACGCTCGGGTTCACGGCGCTCATCAAAGGCGTCTCGCATCCGTTCCTCATGGACCGCGACGGCCGCAATAAGCGCGACGTATCGCAAGGCGAGGAGGGCTTTTCGTATGGGTTCAGCGCATCGCCCGACGGGCGCTACATCGCGTACCACAAGAGCTACCAAATCCACGTGGCGAACAAGGACGGCTCGGGCTTGAAACTCATCGACACCGGCAACCCCTTCAATTTCAGCCCGCAATGGTCGCCCAACGGCGAATGGCTCATGTTCGTTTCCGGCGAACACTACAACTGCCATCCGACCGTCGTGCATCCCGACGGAACAGGTCTCCGCAAACTCGCCGATCGCGGCGGCTACGAAGGCGTCACGCCCGTCGTCGACGTCTTCGACTTTCACGGCGGCAGCAGCGACGTGCCGGTCTGGTCCATCGACGGCGCCGCCATTTACTACACCGCGAAGGTCAACGAAGCCGTGGAACTGATGCGCGTGTCGCTTGACGGACACATCGACCAACTCACGCACAGCAAGCCCGGCGTGGCGCACTACCACCCCAAACCCTCGCCCGACGGCAAGCGCCTCGCATTCGGCTCCAACGAAAGCGGGCCCCGCCGCCTATACGTAATGGACATCGACGCCAACACCCCGCAGCCCATCACACCTCGCGAAGAAGGCTACGGCGCCATGTGGCTACACTGGATGCCCTAAGGGAGACGGAATCTGAGATCTGAAATCCAAAATCTAAAATCCAAAATCCAAAATCGCCCCCCTTGATTCCCCCCTCCCCCCTATGGTCGAATGCACCAATACCGAGGGGGAGTTATCCAAATGGACAAATACGACGCGATTCAATATCTGAAAGCAAAGTGCATCGTTGCCGTGGTGCGCGCCGACTCGGGTGGGGACGACCTCGTCCACGTAGTCGAGGCCGTTGCCAAAGGCGGCGTGCATTGCATCGAACTCACCATGACCACGCCCGGCGCGTTGGCTTGCATCGAAACGGCTTCGAAGAAGCTCAAAGGCGCGGATGCCCTCTTGGGCGTCGGCACCGTGCTCGACGCGGAGACCTGCCGCATGGCGATACTCGCCGGCGCGCAGTTCGTCGTGTCGCCGACGCTGTCGATCCCCGTGATACAGATGGCGCGGCGCTACGGAGTGCCCATGATCGCCGGCGCATACACGCCCACCGAAATCCTCGCGGCGTGGGACAACGGCGCAGACATGGTGAAGGTATTTCCCGCCAACGTGGGCGGCCCGGAGTACATCAAGGCGATTAAAGGCCCATTACCGCAGATACCGCTCGTGCCGACCGGCGGCGTTGAAATCGACAACATCGGCGAGTTCTTGAAAGCGGGTTCGTCGGCGGTCGGCGTCGGCGGCAACCTCGTCAGCAAAAAGCTCATGGCCGCGCGCGACTACGACGGCCTGACGAAAAATGCGCGCGTGTTCGCGGAGGCGGTCAAAGCGGCCCGCGGTTAGAATGGGACTGACACCGTCTTTCACGTAGCGAACGGCGAAAGGTCATATAGTCTGCACGTTGGCGCAAGTGTACCAGAACACGCAGGCGCAAGGTTCGCACGCGAGCGAAGTGAAACACGGTGTCTGTCCCTTCAACCCCAGGACCAACACCGTCTTTCACGTAGCGAACGGCGAACGATCATTTAGCCTGTACGTTGGCGCAAACGTCCCAGAACACGCAGGCGCAAGGTTCGCACACGAGCGAAGTGAAACACGGTGTCTGTCTGTTCAACCGCAAATAGCGAGTCGCTGCAAGGACACGCATGAAGCGTCTACTCCAAGCGCTCGGCCTCAAGGCGCGCCACCAAGTCGCGCCCAATGCCGCGCGCCACACGATATCCGTGCCGAGTTCACTTGACCGCGCGCGCCAGCCCTGTCTGTTTATCCCCGCGCACTCCGGCGAGCCGCGCCCGTTGCTCGTGTATCTGCACCCATGGCGCCACGGCTACGATTTCGATTCGCGCCCATGGCAACACGAAGCCGCGCAACGCAACTGGCATTTCCTCGCGCCGCATTTCCGCGGCCCCAACCGCACCCCCAAATCCTGCGCGTCGCGGTTTGCGCGGCAGGACGTGCTCGACGCCGTGGCCCACGTGCGCGCACGCGCCCAGGTCGACGCCGCGCGCATCTACCTCGGCGGCGTCTCCGGCGGCGGCCACATGACCCTCGTCATGGCCGCGGAAGCCCCGCACCTGTGGGCAGCCGCCTCATCGTGGTGTCCCATCTCCGACCTCGCCGCGTTTCATCGCGAGAGCACCGCGCGCGGCGCAAAGATACACCGGCACATCCGCCGCATCGCCGGCGGCGAACCCGGCTCATCCCCCGAAGTAGACGCGCAACTCCGATACCGCTCTCCCCGCTTTCACATGGCCAACGCGCGCACCCTGCCCCTCGACATCAACCACGGTATCCACGACGGCCAACCCAAAGGCGTCGGCATACAACACAGCATCTGGGCGTTCAACGCGCTCGCGGATTGCGCCGGCGTGAAGACGGTCTCGGACAATGATCTCGCAACCTTGCAGCGCATCGAAACGGTGGATGCGTCCATCGAAGACGCAACCTGCGCTCGCCGCATCTATCTGCGACGCCACGCGGACAACGCGCGCGTAACGATATTCGACGGTGGCCACGAAGACCTGCCAAGCGCAGCCTGCGACTGGCTCGCGCAACACACGCGCGCTCCGCACCCATAGCGCCCCACTCGATACGCGGGTAGCGACTCGCTCGATGAGCGCGGCGCAAGGTGAACGTAGACGTCGATGTGGTTCAGAGGCACCGGGCAAACGCGACGGCGATTACCAACGTGCGCCAGCTTCATCGAAGCAGGCCTTACCAAATACCACCACCGCGCGACCCTCACCCCGCGTCGATTCGCACCCCGTCCGTGCCGTCGATGACCAAGCGCCGCCCATCCCAGATACCCGCGCGCGTGCGGTGGAACACCGTGACTTCAATGATGCCGTCGCGCACGGCATACGTTGCGGGAATCGGCGTCCTCGTGTCGGACTTCTTCGAGACGATGCGCGCATTCGGCGGCGCGTCGAACTGCGTCACGGCATCGCCGAAATCCCACGCCGTCCCTTGAAGCCCTTCGGCCGTCGCGGGGAGCGGCGGCCACGATTTTGGAGCGTCCTCGCACCCCAACAGGATCGGAAGCACCAGCAACAGGCTCGTCCAGGGCCGATACACAATGCGCATGCCGCTGATTATTCGCATTTCGCCTCATTCACACGCACTGTAACGCTTCCCTTCGTCCCGTTGTAGAGTAGGCAACACGCCGGACTCGGGGCTCCTTCCCTCCGGGCCGTAATTCTATAGCAGGCGCAGTACGAACCGAAAACAGGGGTCGGTTTCGATTCTCCCCTGTTGACCGATAGGCCATGCGACAGGCCTGAGCGTGCGAACCCTTCGTGCCGAAGGAGGGCGCCAACGGATAGCGGAAGCCTGATTGTGAGGGTGCAGTACGCACGCTCCCGTCGCATGGGTTACACACTGTGGAGTCCGGCTCGCTCGATTGACAATTTCGAGGGATAAACAGGTCCAGGCCCCCTGCCCATTGTCTTGCGCGCAAAACCGGACTCCACATTAACTACCAAATTCACCACACCAAACCGCACAACCAAACCCGCGGCTCGGCCTCTTTCTCTTTATCCTCTAGGAAATTCCTTCCTGCCCTTCACTCCTGACTTCTCACTTCTCACTTCTCCGGAAACAATCCCAGCAAGCGCCGCGCAAACAGCGCATGCCCTCGCGCATTCGGGTGATTAATCGCGTTGCTCATCACCGTCATATACGGGATGCCCTCGCGCCAGAGATTGCAGTATTCGGCGGACCCATCCGCCAGGGCAAGGTTGCCTTCCTTCGCCAACCGATGCAGGGCCGCCACATACACGCGCGGGTCTTCCTTCACCTTCCACGTGGTCAATCCCATCCAATCCGGACGCACCAGATGCGGTGCGATCAGCACGGTCTCCGCGCCCACACCCTCCAACTGCGCTATGATCCCGCGGTAATGCGCCAGCGTCTCTTCTTCGCTTAAGCCCGCGTCGTTTACGAATTCGATCGACACCATATCCGGCTTTACGTCAAGCACGTCGCGCACGAAGTCATGCTCCGCGCCGCGCGGCTGCGACAAATATGCCATGCTCGAAGCACCACCCCATCCCGCCGTGTACATGTGGATCTTCGCATTCGGGAAACGCTCTTGCAGCATCCGGCGGAACTGCTCCTGATACCAATCCTCCGGCCGCGTGGTTCCGCCCCCGCACGTCACACTGTCGCCAAACGCCACAATGTGCACATCCTCGCCCGCGCGCAGTTTCGCAAGCGTTTTCGGAAGCAACTGCTCGGCCACCGGCTCGATCACCGGCATCTCCTGATCCGAGCAAATGGCAAACAAATTGTCGTCCGCCAACTGCGCCGACCGGCACGGCACCCACACATTCACAACGGCCGTCTCGCCCGGCGCCAACGCCGGCGGTTCGATAGCGCCATTCCTCGCCACGCCCTCAAAGAGCCGCAGTTTCCCCTGTCCATCCACTGCAATCGTGTCCAATCGATTCGGTGTGTACATATAATCGAAATACACCGTCTTCTCGGGATCGATGGCCCCACCCTCAATCCGGCCAATCGACGCCCACTCCCCATCGATGCGGTAATCCTTGTCGATCACATACGGCTGCGACGCCCCCTTCTCCGGCTTCACGACAAGCGATTCCGGAAACAGCGATCCCGTCTGGCTGCACTCTTCCGTCTTAATCGGCGCGGGATGCGCCCCCTTGGCCCAGCCGCCCGCGTTCTCGTTGAACAACGGCAACTTCGCATAGGCCTCGTCATACACCTGAAGGATCGGCGACGGCGAAATCGTAAACGGCACAGCCGCATCCACGGTAACGGTGCGCCCACCCAACTCCACCGTCCCCGGCCCCACCTCTATCGTCCACGGCCCCGTTACGCGCACCGGCATCGCCGGCTCCGCCGCGGCCACAACGGTCAACAACAAAGCGGTTAACACAATACTGCTCCTTTCATGGGCAAAACCCGAAGACCCGTTTCACGGGCCACGGCTGATTTGGCTGATTCCCCGCAGCATTGTCCACGAATCGCAAGAAGTGTTCAAAACTATCCAAAACCCACTCCGTCCACAGAGTCCATGCTCCCCTTATGCAAACCCTATGCTCCGTTCATGCAGCCCGTGCGCCCCCGCCAACCAAATTGCATCTCGAAATCATCAACTTTCCACGATTCTTTCCGCTCTATTCCGCCCTACCCTGCGAACACGGCAACCGAGACAACACCGCCGGCACAGGAGGATCCAATCATGTACGTACGAATCCGCCCCGAACGCTTCACCTACAGCACCAATCCCCTTTTCCTGCTGGATATCGCCTCCGCCCGGCGAGCATGGTACGAGACGGAAGACGAAGTAAGAGCAGGGATACGTTGGGGGAAGCGCAAGGCCGAATTGCTGCAATGGGTTCGAAGGAAGATGCAGCGCAAACTCACCGCGCGCGAGCGCCGCTGCATCGAGCTCTATTACTTTCAAGGGCTGACGTATGCCAAGGTTGCGTGTGTCACGGGCACCAACGCATCGTCCGTGCTGCGCGCCGTGCGGCGTTCCGTGAACAGGCTTCGCGCAATCGCGCAATTGGAGGGGGTCACCATCCGCCAGGGCGTGCCGAAGGAACGGCGGCTCAGGAATCCTGGGGCAAGGCGTTGAGCGCTCGCGCAAACCGCACCAGCGTCATCGTCACTTCCTCGATGCGTTCGTGCAACCGCGGGTCCACGATTCGCTCGCCGGCGATGTCCGCCTCCGTCGCATACACGAAACGCGGCACGATGATGGAACGGAAGTCCAGCATAAGACTGTTCGCCAAGCCCATCACCGACATGAAGCTGATGGCGCTTCCCGCCGAACACATAAATCCGACGACCTTCTCGCGCCACGCGTTTCCCGTCAGTTCGACCAGGTTCTTCGCGGCGGCGTTTACGTCGAAGTTGTACACCGGCGTCGTGATGATGACGCCCTCGGCGTCAGCAATTCTCCGGCTCAGTTCCGACACAAGCGGATCGCCATACGCCGCCGACCCGTCGCACAACGGCAACGGATGCTCCTGGAGATCGACAAACTCTGCATCCACCCCCGCCGCCTCCAGACGCGCCAACGCCGCCCGCGCCAACACGCGGCTTCGGCTTTCCGGATTCAAGCTGCAACTGATTACCAAGAAGCTCATAGAAACTCGATTTCATCCAGGTTTACGGAGGAGGCATTGATACCTAAACGAACGGCAATCCCCGAATGTTCCCGCCGCCTCGCCCGGTCCGGTCGGTCCTCCTCTCAGTCCTCTCAGTCCTCCTCCTCTCAGTCGTCTAGGTCCTTTAGGTCCTTCAGGTCCTTCAGGTCCGTCTAGGTCCTTCAGGTCTCTCAGGTCCTTTAGGTCCTCTAGGTCCTTCAGGTCCTTCAGGTCTTTTAGGTCTTTCAGGTCCTTCAGGTCCTTTAGGTCCTTTAGGTCCTTTCCCTCCACCCCTGCTATCATTTCCCGAAATGCCAAACACACACACCATCTCCGCAATCCCCGCCTTGCTCAGCCCCGGCCTGCTGCTCATACTCACGGGCTGCTTCAGCGGCCCCTCGTACATGCCGCCGGAAGAGGCCCTCAAACGCGCCGCCGCCAGCATCGATCGCACGCTCCAGCACGCCCGCGAAGACGCATCCGCTCCGGTCGCGCACGACCCCTCGCAAACGCCTCCCGATCCCTCGGAACTCCTGCTCTGGTATCCCGAGCATCCCATCCTCGGACCGGCGCTTGCCCCCGAAGGACCCGCGCTCACCGCCTTCGCGAAAGACAACCCCAACGTGCGCCTTCAGCCTCAATCCATCGGCCCCTGGCACTTCGCCGTCCAGAAGCTTACCGTCTCTCTCGCCTCCGGCGACATGCCCGACATCGCCGTCGTCAAACGCGACCTCCTCCCGCATCTCGCCGAAGCCGGCCGCATCGCGCGCCTCGACACCCTCCTCCCCCAATCGCTCCTCGACGACCTCCGCCCCGAGGTCCTGCGCGACCACCGCATCGGCGATGCGCTCTACGCCTTGCCCGCCGACGGGTTCTGTACCGTGTTGTTCTATTCTCCCTCCGAAGTTCCCACTTCCCCCGAAACGTGGGCCGCGCTGCTAGACTTCGCGAAGTCCTTCGACCGCTCTCCCCGCCAAGGGATTGACCGCCGCTTCGCACTGGGAGACCTGCCCTTTCTTGAATCGTTGTGGTCCGCGGGCGGCGACGTCTATCGCGACGGACACAGCGCCCTCAACGAACCCGCTGCCATCGAGACCATGAACTTCCTCTGGTCCCTCCGCAACGGCGGCATAGCTTCGCCGGGCAAATTCGGGAGAGGCGACGCGGCAATGAGCTCATTCAGCACCGGACGCATTGCGATGACCGTGGCAAGCAGCGCATGGCTCGCCCAACTACAA
>JBAZRU010000319.1:0-7752 GCA_041662805.1 Candidatus Hydrogenedentales bacterium
ATCAGGCATTGTCCATATCCCTCCATAACAGCTCTGTTAATCTCGCCTTCTTGGTCGCTTTATAGGTGGCCGGTTCCCACACGCTGAGGTCCGTATCAAACAACAACCCTTCCCGCAGTACAAGTACGTGGTCGTCTTCACACGCCACGTCATAGACCACGATGACTATGCCCTGGTCTACCTCGGTATCGAAGACACGCTTCCGCCGCAGCTTCACGCCCAGAGTTTCCGCGGTGCGAATGATTTGTGGCGTAAACATTCCCTTACGATGGAAGCGGGGGCCAAGTCGTGCCGCGGCATCCAACACGTCTTCATAGGTGCGCCCCAGATACATCGCTAGCACTGCAAGACAACAATCTGAGTCGGTTCGTTGAGGGATCATCTGAAGGATCATAAAGATACGTGAAGGTCATGATGATGCCGCGTTCCCGACAACCGAATTCTTGGTGCCCCCAACTTCCCCGGTGGCATTTGCTTGGCTTCCGCGTACGAGCCTTGCCAATCCAAAAAACTCCCGGTGTCGATATAGGCGATTTTCCGCTCAACGATTTCATTCGTGCCGGGCGAAAATACCGATCGAAAGCCAACCGCGAGTTGATGCGTATGCCCGCCCATATAGGCGTCTACTCCCTGTACCAATTCTTGTAGCTTTACCTTTCGGTTGAGAGCCCCACCAAGAGTCCCGCCCCCACCTGTGGTGTGGTGAGCATAGAGGTAGTAGGTTTGATAATACTCATCCTGCTTTGGCTTCTTGCCCACACGAAAGCGAATGACGGCGGAGAAGCCCAAGAAGGGAATGCCCAACACGGCACAAAACGGAATAAGGGGGTTGAAGCCGAACATATCGGTCATCCGGTCCTCGTGATTCCCAGAAATTCCGCCGATGATTTGCGACTTGAAGGGTTCAAAAAACTTGACGATATCTTGGTATTCGTCGGTATTGGAGTCGAAGGGTGAAGTTTTGCTATGGCGGGAAGCAACGTTCAGCAGATCGCCCATAAGGAAAATCCGAGCATTTTTGTTGGCCTTTACCCAAGCCAAATAGCCTTGGAGCTTTTGCTTGCCCACCTTCCCAAATGCTTTGTCTCCGAAGTGAATGTCCCCGATTGGTAACAAGTAGGCGTGATTGTCCGGTACTTCCACCGAAACCAATTTCATAGGTGTCCCTTCTCAAGACAACAATAGGGTGGAAGCGCCCCATACGCCCCCACCCTATGCCTCTGCAACAATTGTGCCTATTAGTTCGCGGGATGCAGAATGGCCGCGACTGCCTCTTCTGTGATCTTGTGCAGTTCCTTCTTGACCATCCCAACCGCCATTTCCGTGAGCAAACGGGCAATGTTCTCGTTTACGCCGGGGATCTTTTGCAGCTCGCCCACCACCCAGTTGCGTCGGCCTGGATTGTCCAGAAACTTGTCCTCGGCCTGGGTGACAAAACCAATCGCTACCTGGAGCTGTGCGTCCGTGATATGCGACGAAATGAACCCGAGGGCCTGCCCCATCCGATGCCCGAAACTCTTGAAGAAATTCACGATTGCGTTCATGCCCACACTCCTTGAAACCCGCGTTTACCAATCGAAGGAAGAAAACCCAATAGCCGTGACCGCTCCTGCTATCGCTCCCTGCACCCATCGCCAAATAGCTGTCTCCCAGTTATACGTGGCAAATTCTCGAATCGACTGCCACGCAAGAAACGCCCGATAATCGACCGCCGCCGCCGATAACCACCCCGCCACGGCCCCGTGGATCAACAGTTGTGTCATAGGCTCTCTATTCTACCGTAGAAACGAGGTTCGTAGCCCGCGATAATACTGGCGACAGCTTTCGGCGTCAATGGCTCCATTGGGCTGCCCTTCCAGACTTTGCGAAGTCCCGAAGCCGCCCCCCGCCGCATTCGGCCCATTCTCCAGGCCGAACATCAGGGCATCAGCGGGATTCGTCCAGCGATGGTCGCCCCATTTGTCCGGCGACACATAGTTGAACACGGGGTTCTCGATACTCACGAGGGGACAGGGGAAGGGGCCGTGCGCGCCATCCGCTCCCTGATAGCCGTGGGCCAGTTCCCGAATGCCCGCGCCTGCATCGTCAAACGATTTGTAGTCGGGTCCCGTGCGCGGTTCCCACAAGCTGAAGTCCCAATAGGCGTTGATGGGCGGGGTATTCTGGCCTTCGGAGCCATTGGCATACAGCACGCCTCCAGTATTGGTGGGGCGGGAGAAATCTTCTGATCGAAACCCATTGGCTCCGGACTCGTTGCCGAGAATCCCAAACACGTTCCATCGCCCCTTCAATGTTTCGCAGAAGATATCCCATGCGCGGTGCTTTTCATTGTCGGTCATCCCGTATTGTGTGTCAGCGAGGCACATCGGGGCGAGGCGCATTTGTTTCGCGGCAACCAGATCACACGTTTGGGCCAACAAATTTTGCCAGCGCGTCCAATCCTTGCGTGGGTCTAACTCAAACCCATTCGCCAGTTTCCACGGGGACATATGCATAGTGATAGGCACTAAAGTATTCGCCCCATAGTATTTCGCCTCGTCAAAGATGGGTCCCACATCTTCGCCTTTAGCCATTCGCACCATCAAAAGATGTACAAGGTAGCCCGCGAAGGGCCAAAGCTTGCCCTCCTCATCAATAAACCAATCACCCTGTGTCCAAATAAACCCACGTTCACCTACGCTTGGATCGGGCATTCCGGTAGGACTCAGCGTAAAAATCAAATTCCCCTCAGTATCCGCCTCGTCACTACGTTTACTTTGGGTGCTGAATCGCGCATCGGCATAATCTCCCACATTGGCATACAGTGTTCGCAGACGGCTATCCCAATCAGGAATCGGCCATCCGAACGATCCATCAAATTTGCCCGTGATGTCATAGGTCGCCGCTTCTTGTGGAAGAGTGCCGTCAGCAATTCGTATTGTGAGAGAAGGAATACGTTTGCCATCCGGATCAAGGGTTAGTAATTGGCTCATATTGATGATCCTGCAAAAAATATGCCAAACTCGTAGTATTTATTTCTTAAAATCAAATCCTTCAAGACGCTCAAAAACTTCAAGGGGAGTCAATGTGCGGTTGAGTAAGGTCGTCTCCTTCCGGTCTGGATCGAAGGCGGCGAGGGCGGCCTTCACGAACAGCAACGCGTGCATCGCGTCAATCGCGTCATTTACACAGCTCAGCCCACTACTCGGATTCTCTAGCCCTGCCTTTTGACGGTCGAAGATGTAACTCTCCTTCTCCAACCACTCCAGATTCTTTTCTACTTCAACGCGTGCCGTTTCTAGCGCCGTGCGGAGGCGGGCGACTTCGGCCAGCACTTCGTTCCAGTTTGCTAAGGCTGCGTCATAATGAGCATGATAGTGTTCCCGCTCCTGCGTCAGCGCGGCGATCTCGCGGGCTTGGGCGTCGAGGGCATCACGAGAGGCGGATAACAGCATCTCAGCTTTGCAAATCAAGCTAATAGCTGTGTCGTAACCCTGTTTATTATTGCTCCGCCATGCGTAAATGGCATCTTCAAGTTCTCGCAGTCGCACCGACAGGTCGAGAGGATCGGGCATTTGTTCCTTCATGCGATCTTCCTGCCGCAATAGGGACAGAACTTGAACCCGTTTTGCTTCGGCGTGCCGTCGTTGAACTGGAACGCTTGCTTGCACCGCGTCTCCCACATATCCGTGTCGTCATCGGCACGAGTCCAGAAACAATGCGGCGGATCGGGCACCTCGACTTTACGCTTTGCCATCTACGTTCTCCTTCCACCATTCAGACTCAGCCATGCGGATCGCATCTTTCTGTGTTATCTCCCTCGCCATCACTTCGCCCCCCAATCTAGAACAAGGTACGCTCCAAGCGCTAGACACAAAGCCGCACCAAACCGACGCCATTCTGGGCCGTTTGGCATTAGGGCGAAACCACACGTAAGCAAACTAAGCCCGCAAATCATTCTAAGGATGATCACCTCTCCCCGCCTTTCATTGCCTCAAGGGCTTCCAGTTCGCGAAGGATGATGCCGTATACTCGGTTGTAGGTCGCAGTGTCCAACGAGACGACGTGATCTTTGCGGTGTTCGCTGAACCGACTAAACAGCTCCATGATTCGCTCGACCGCTGCGCCCGCTTTCGTGTTAGGAGTTTCCATTTTACGTCTCGCCTTTCATCGCCTCGGTGTCTATTGGAGGATCGCCAGTCAACACACGCGCTTGCATCACGGCTACGAGTTCAGCACCGAAGTTGTGAGTCTCGTGATAGCGGTTACAATCACACGCCACACTGACAGCCCCGCTCCATTGTGCATCGCTCAGTCCACCCCATTGCTCACACTTTGGACACTCCCATAGCCACGCGGTTTTATCATCGCCAAGAGAAACGTGGCGGAATCGCCCAAACTGTGTCGTTACGATTTGGCTCATCGTTTGCCTTTCATCGCATTGGCCTTTGGAAATCCGACTAACCATGCTCTTCGATCTTGATACGTAATCGCTTCATGGTCCCTGAGAATGAGATTCGCTGCACAGAGCGATACATCCCCGCCGCTTTGTTCAAACACATCGATAGGAACCTTCGACAGGTCGATGTCCATTGTGAGATTGATCTGCACGCGGATCATTTCAATCCTTTCATCGCCTCGATATTAAAGTGCTATCTTTGTCTGTGTTGTAGGTAGCCAAGGAAGTAACCAGCGAACACGCACAAGACCGCAAGTATGGCTATCGCAGCTTGCAAATTCATTATGTAACCCCACTGTGGCACAGTACGCCACACTCAATATCGGGTTCTTGTTCGTAATGGCCGCGTTCTGGCGGCAACTCATCGAGGAAAAGCCGATGCCGAATCCGCTTGCCGTCCTCTCGCGTCTCAGTCTTGTTAATGGCCGCATCCAGTTCCCGTTCCAACTTCGCCATGCGCTCAAAGGCTTCGGGGAAATCCACGCGAATCTTATTCCAGTAACCCAGGCCACCCTTGACGCAACCGATGCAGTTGTTGTTCCGGTAGCCAAGTCGATACATTGCTGGCAGTTCAATTCCAGCCTCTCGCACAATGCGATGACATTCGGCTTTCGTGAGGCCGTGCTCCATCAACGGAAAGATCGCTTGTAGTTCTGGATTCTCACCGCCGAATCGTTCGATACGTTTGGCTTCTTCAGCGGTGAATCCGAAGACGTGTAAATCGTTGGGTCGTTCATACGCTCGGCGCACGTTCTTCTTAAGTTCTGTTGTGCAACGCGCCCCGGCTGGCCCCACCAACCAGCGCGTCTTACGAAATACATCGTAAATGTCCGCGTAGTCGGGCGAGTGAAGAATGGTCACAGAGCGGTCGAGCCAGC
This sequence comes from Candidatus Hydrogenedentales bacterium, assembly GCA_041662805.1. GTDB lineage: Bacteria > Hydrogenedentota > Hydrogenedentia > Hydrogenedentales > SLHB01 > JAIBAQ01. The sequence continues at coordinate 5,317 of JBAZRU010000319.1, forward strand.
GTTCAACATCGGTAAGAAAGCGAATATTGTCTGGATGCTCATGAGCCAGCGTGTCGCAATAGCAAATCTCGACTTGTTCACCATAGGAGTCAATCGCTAACTTCGCGGCGACCGCGCTCGCATCTCCGCACGAAAACCATGACAGCACTCTCATGGCTTCATCGCCTCGGTGTAACCGCACTTATCAAGTCCGCACGAACACGGTTTGCTCGAAGTTTTCCATCCAGCATCGCGCTCTTCCGGTGTGAGTGAAATACGAAACTTTGCCAGGCAGTTGTCCTTGTGCCCCATGAACGGCGCATCGAGCGACCGCTGCGCTTGCTGGCCGAGAGCGTAAGCGGCTTCGGCGATTCGTAATCCATCCTCGCAGTACCCGCAACGGATGTCCCATTCTTCGGGATATGGAAGTGGGTGCTGTTCTGAATGATTCCTGTCACTGTCGCCACAGTAAGCGAGTGCCCGCAGCGACGAGGGGAGGGCGGGAGTCGAGTCAGGCTGGCTCATAGGTCGCCTCGAAGATGTCAGGCTTGCACGGATACAGTTCGCCCTTCACCCCCTGAATAATCCAATCGTCAGGTGAAACCGTATGTTCACCTTCAAGCGTCTTTATCCGCAACGGATCGCCGCCGTTCGTGAAGTACGCTATGCCTTTGCTGAGCGCATCCCACAACCAGTCAGGCGCACCCCCGCGCGGATTCATATTCCCATTGCCCGCGTAATGAACGGCTTCAATCACGACCGGCTTCTTTCTAAACCTTGCCATCTGGTGTCTCCGTCTGAGGGGAGGCGAGGGCGTCGTTGGCTTCATCGTAGCGTAGCCTCAGCGTAGTGGTGTTGCTGTTCCCCATCGCTTCTCGCAGTTCAGGCTCGATTGTGCCGAGCATCCCACCTACTTCTGCCCGGAGCTTCGAGAGCGCCGACGTGAGGACCGCAACACGGGCTCGTAGGGTGGCGACCTCTCTATGAGCATGAAATAAGTCATCTTCTTGACACGTCGTAGCCTCTTGCTCAGCAGCATTCCGCTCTTGCGTCAACGCGGCGATCTGCGCGGCCTGAGCGTCGTATTCCGCGCGCAACCGTCGCACTTCCTCAAAGGCATAGGGCGCGTTTCGCCATGCTTCATTGCCGTCAGTATCTGCACCAGTTTCTTTGTAGATTTCTCCGAGAGTTCGCGCCTGGATGTCAAGGACGTCAGCGGCTTCACCAAACAGCTTCGCGTCTGGGTGTGCTTTAGCCCATTCTCGCAGTCTCGCCGCCAGATCCTCCCTCGCCATCACGCCCTGCCTTTCACCTTCACACAACGTGAGCACTCACATGTTGTCGGCCACTTCTTTGGATCATTCCGACCATCGAACATCTCACCGCACTGTGGGCAGCCATTCGAGTCGAACCGAAGCGTATGCCCGCATTTGTAGCAGCGAGGACGCAGCCACGCGCCTTTTTCTTTGCGATCTGGTTGGCTCATCGTTCGCCTTTCATCGCCTCAATCTCACGTTGAATCTCACGCTTTCGTTCTGCGCGTTCTGCTCGATGCGTTATCCACTTAGAAATTCGTCCCCACGTACCCATCGAGGCACCGGGACGACGACTCCAATACTCACGGCCAGCATGCCCAAACCGCTCTGCCCGCTCACCGTGCGGCTTACTCACTTCTCCCCGCCTTTCAATCTTGCTATCGTTGCGTCAATGTCCGCCTCAGTGTCGAACACCGCACGAAACCCTGGCGCTTCGATCTCTATTGGATACTTTTGCATCAGGAGTAGATATTCCGCTCGGTGCTTCTCAATTTCTTTAATGAGGTCTTGATTGGTCATGGCTTCATCGCCTCGGTGTATTCATCGAAAAACGCATAATCAATAGCGAGTTCCTTTCCAGCAGGAATGTAGTGTAAAGCTCTCCAATTTCTCGCATCGACGTTTGGTTTCTTGCCGTGATTCAAGTACCAACCTATTGACATCCGGTGGACATTGCGAGGGGCGTAGTAGCCATACTTTTTGACTGGGCAATAGCGTCGAAGAACGCCGGTCACACGCCTAACGCATTTCCAATCACCGCGCTCGAATAACGGCAATTTCGTGCCCTTACGGATTGCCGCCGTTGTGAAGACACCAACGCCATGAATCCTTGACGGCTTCAGAATCAGCACAGTGACCCCACCTTTCATCGCCTCGGTGTAGCCGCAGGAATCTAGCTGCGTGTTGGCCATGCCCATGTTCCCGGCTCCGTGCCTTCCTTCGCGCTGGTAATCCAGAGCGCGTCATTGCCATCGAGCATCGCTTGACCGTTGACGCCGGGAATGCCCGCGCCATATTCATCCGGCCACACCTTCACGACCAGCAACGGCACCACTTCACCCGCGCTCGCGTGATTGCCAATATGAGCCTGAGCGCCTGTCGGCCATGCCAGTAGCGGCGTCTCGCATTCGACTTGGCTGAT
>JBAZRU010000320.1:0-7750 GCA_041662805.1 Candidatus Hydrogenedentales bacterium
ATATCCTCGTCATAGTCCAATGCCCCGTCGAGCAGGATGTCCGACTCAATGCACTTGAGAATCCGAAATGCTTTGGATGACGCATTCAAGGCCTCAATCTCGGTGTGTTGTTTCAACACCGATTCGGGCCGCAATCCCCCCGCGTACACCGCCGTTTGGCTATGGTCGGCAATGACCATGTATGCGTAGCCGCGTTCCTGCGCGGCCTCCGCCATCTGCTTCAACGTTGCGCGTCCGTCGCTGTATGTCGAATGGCAATGGATGAGACCGGCAAGGTCGTTCCGCTCGAGCAGGCGCGGCGTGGCACGAAGTTCCAGTTCCCCCGTATCCTCGCGCAATTCAGGGGGAATGAACGGCAGGCCGAGTTCGCGAAAGATGGCGGCCTCGTCGCCGCACGGTACATTCTCCTCCCCGCGAAAGAGGCCATACTCGTTCATCTTCAAATCGAGCTCTTTGGCTCGCTGGCGCATGGCCACGTTGTGCTCTTTGCTTCCGGTGAAATGATGCAATGCATAGGGGAATTGCTCGTCCGAGACCACGCGCAAATCCGCCGCGATTCCCGACCTCAACACGACGCTCGATTTAGTCTCGCCGTGCCCCGTCACCGATTCCACGCCCTCATATGCGACGAATCGTTCCATAAGCTTGCTGGGCTCTTTGGAGGATGCGACAAGGTCGATGTCTTTGACTACTTCTTTCCTGCGACGGAGGCTTCCTGCAAGCTCTATGCGTTCCACGGCATCCGAACCGGCGACCCAATCCCGCAAGCGCGCAGCCTCTGTCCACGCCACGTCCACGCGAAACAACCCTCTGCGCTTTCGAGCGAACGCGATTCCCTCAAGAATCTTGTCCTGCGTCTTTACTCCAAATCCCTTCAGTGCTGCCACTCTGCCATCTTTGCATGCCCGCTCAAGGCCGGAAAGCGAGTGGACTTTCAGCTCGTCATACACGGCCCTGATCCGCTTCGCGCCCAGCCCCGGTATCACGAAGAGCTCGAAGAGTGTCTCGGGGAACTTTGCTCGAAGCTCCTCGTAGTACTCCAAGCGCCCGGTCGAAACCAGTTCCGTGATCTTCTGCTCAAGGGCATCGCCAACTCCTTTGACTTCGCGAAGCCGCTTCTCTTGCACGAGCGTCTCGATGCCGTCCTCGTGCTGCTCCAGAGCGCGGGCCACGTTTTCATACGAGCGCGCCTTAAACGGATTCTCGCCGGACAACTCCAGCAGCACCGCGATATCTTCAAGTACTCTCGCGACTTCTTTTTTGTTCATCGTGTCCGTTCACCCTATCCTTCGGACCAGCCGTCATGTGCAGCAGCCGAAATCTATCCCATTCCACGTGCGATTACCAACAAGGCGCATCCTGTTGAGCGGGGACCGGCTTGACTCTTGGGCATTGATATTCTATTATCAATTATCGCGCTGCGATGAGCGCATCGCCCGAATGTCAGGCCACAATTTGGACATGTTATCCAAGACCAAGCATGCTCGCGCGCTGAAGGGCGTCGCGCTTCTGCTGCTCGCTTTCATGGCCACCGCGGCCATGCACGAGCTTGCCCTGGCGTTTCCCTCTGGCCATGCGCTATCCGAAGGCGTCCCGCAACCTGCCTCGTCCCATCACAAAGACTCGTGCGCCTTCTGTACGTTCACTTCTACGACTACACTGCTATCGGACACGGCTTGCATCCCTCGGATGGATGCCGAAACCGTCCCCTATACGCAATCTCTACCTAACCTCCGCTGGTGGGATTTCTCCCGCTCGCCTTTGACCCGCCGGGGTCCTCCTTTCCAGACTGCGCAAGCCTAATCGAATACTCCTCTCTTCATCGGCCGCCCATTGTGCCGGTGCGGTCTTATTCGTTTGCGACAGTCCGAAAACAACAGGAGTCATCCACCATGAAACGTCATGGCTTTACTTTGATCGAGTTGCTCGTCGTCATCGCCATCATTGGCATTCTAGCCGCCATCCTGCTCCCGGCACTGGCTCGGGCGCGAGAGGCGGCGCGACGCGCCAGTTGCCAGAACAATCTCAAGCAAATGGGCGTCATCCTCAAAATGTACGCCAACGAGTCGAGAGGGGAGAAGTATCCTCCCATCAAATCCGCGTATTGCGACGGAGTCATGTTTGAGGAGGCCATCTCCACCATCATGGATTGCGTCGCGATCTACCCCGAGTATCTGACCGATTTCAACGTTCTCGTATGCCCCAGTTCCCCCAGCGGCGCGACGGCCCTCGAACTCTGGGACGAAGGCCGCACACTCTCGTCCCTCTATGAGCATGGCGTCGAAGATGGCCACATGGCGGCTGTGGGCAATGGCATCGTAGAACCTTGCGAGGTCTTCGAGCATCCCTACGTGTACTTCGGATGGGGGATCAAGAAGAACATCCTCAGCACGGACCTCGATGTCGAGGCCTTCGAGACCGCGGTCGTGGGTCTTATCGAGAAGTTCGGAGACGAAGGCGTCGGCGTTGCCGACGAAGACTGGGACTTTGAAGACGCAGGCACGCCCATCACGGTCGGTGTCCAGACCAAGGCGTACCGCTTGCGGGAAGGAATCGAGCGGTTCTTCATCACCGACATCAACAATCCTGCGTCCTCGTCCCAGGCGCAATCGGACTTGCCAGTTATGTGGGACGAAATCAGCGGCGATGACGCGAGTCACTTCAACCATATTCCCGGCGGGTGCAATGTTCTCTATATGGATGGCCACGTCGGCTTCGTACGCTACCAGCCGGGTAATTTGAATGACTTTCCCGTCAATCCCGGCGGTACGGTCCTCCATGAGGCTACCCACGGTATGGGCCATCAACACTAAGTCCGTCGCGAAGTCCGTGAGCGGGAGGGGGCCAAGCGGCCCCCTCCCTTATATGCCGCCGTGCGTCAGGGAATTGCATAATCCTGCCTATTGAGATGCCGCCATTGTGTTCGCAATTGCACTCTCCCTCTGATATAGTCTGTCTATGCTGAACCGAGGCTGCCCCGTGTGCGCTCGGTGGGCTGTGCAAGGCCGCAAATTCGCAAGCCGCATGTATAGAGGTATTTATGAGGAATCACCGGTCACAGTTCTTGGGTCTCTTGTGCTTCCTGGCATTGACGGCCTTACTGCTGTCAAACGGATTCGTCGCCCGCATTAGAGCCCAGGAGAAAGTCGACGTCTTCGAGCAGATTAACCCGATCGGGGTCGTGCTCGAAGAGATCATGAAGAATTACGTCGAAGACCCGGACATAGATAAAGTCGTCGAAGGCGCCTTGACCGGCATGATGAATTCCCTGGACGACCACAGTTCCTACATCCCTCCGACGATTTACGAGCAGATAATCAACGACACCGAAGGGGAATTCGACGGAATCGGCGTCAAGATTCAGCTTGACGAAGACAAGAATATCGCCGTCTTCCATCCCATGGCAGGGTCGCCCGCGGCAAAAGCAGGCATGATGGGCGGGGATATCCTCCTGAAGATCGACGACATCTCCACGAAGGGTATGAGCCTCGACGAGGCGGCGAAACTCATTCGCGGACCGCGAGGCACTATCGTGCATCTCAAGGTTCTCCGCCGTTCCGACGACGAGAACACACCACCTCAGTTCTTGGATATGGACGTTCCCCGCGACAAGATCCCCCTTGAGAGCATCCTCGAAGCTCGCGTTCTCGACGGGGGCGTGGGGTACATTCGCGTCAGTGACTTCAAGAAGATCACCGCCCACGAACTTGCCGAGCGCATCGAAACGCTTGAGAAGAGCGGCATGAAGTCGCTTATCCTCGACTTGCGCTGGAACCCGGGTGGGTTGTTGACCGCTTCGAAAGAAGTCTGTGAACTGTTCCTACCCAAGAATTCGCTTGTCACCTATACCAAAGGCCGTGTTGCCGATGATGGCAAGGTGAATGACGAAATGACTCTGTTCACGGAACGGGAACCCGTGTTGCCGGCGCAGTTCCCCATGATTATTCTGGTTAACGATCAAACGGCCAGCTCGTCGGAAATCGTCACGGGGGCCCTGCAATTCCACAAGCGGGCCTTGATTCTCGGCGAGAAGACCTACGGCAAGGGCAGCGTGCAGACGATTATTCCGCTCGCCAACCCGAAGAATAGCGCCCTCAGACTGACGACGGCCCTGTATTACACGCCGGCCAATGTCACCATCAATAAGCACGGTATTCTCCCCGATATCGAAGACGTTGTTCCCACCGAGGAGGCTATCAAACTCTATCTGCAAATGCGTGGTTCGTACGAGAAGGACCCGTCCAAGCAGCACGAACAGAATCACGGCTCCGTTACCGGCAACGAGATGGCCGAAGATACCGTCGACGACGTGCAGTTGCGAAAAGCCGTCGAGATTATCAAGGAAGATCCGGTGTGGGAAAACCTCATTCAGAAGTACCACAAGGACACGAAAGAGACGCAGGTGGCGGCAACTCCCAGCGAACTCCTGCAGTCGGCCAAAGACCATAAGACGACAGCGGCGCCAACGCCGCCAGAAGAGGCGGCCCCGCAATAATGCGCCTCGACAATCGCAGGAATGATGAGCTGCGCCCGGTAACGATTCAGCGCGGCTTCACGAAGCATGCCGCCGGTTCGGTGCTGGTCTCCTTCGGGGACACTCAGGTCTTGTGTACGGCCATGCTCGACGAGCGGGTGCCCCCGTTTCTGAGAGACTCGGGTAAGGGCTGGGTAACCGCCGAATACGCCATGTTGCCGGCCTCGTCCTCGGAGCGCATCTCACGCGATTCCGCCAAGAAGGGACGCGCCCTTGAGATCAGCCGCCTGATTGGCCGTTGCCTCCGTTGCGTCACCGATCTCCATGCCTTGGGCGAACGGCAGATTCTCATCGACTGCGATGTCCTCCAAGCCGATGGAGGCACCCGCACCGCTGCTATTACCGGTGCGTATGTTGCGCTTGATGATGCCCTCGAAACGCTTGTCCGCGACGGGAAGCTCTCCGCCAAACCTGCACTGAAACAATGTGCCGCCGTCAGCGCCGGGCTCGTTGATGGACAGCATCTTCTCGACCTCTGTTATACCGAAGATTCGAGCGCCGAAGTGGACATGAATATCGTCATGCAGGAAGACGGCCACTATATCGAGATCCAGGGATGCGCCGAGGGGAAGGCCTTTTCCCGAGAGACCTTGGACTCCTTTCTTTCCCTTGGCGAACAAGGCATTCGGCAACTGTTCGACATTCAGAACCGCGCGTTGGGCCGTGTCTAAGTCACTTCTGATAGCCTCCGGCAACAAACACAAAGTACGGGAGATCATCGCCCTGCTGGACGGGGTCCCGTGGCGCGTTCTGGACCTGTCCGCATTCGATTCAATTCCCGCGCCGGTCGAGGACGCCCAGACCTTCGAGGGCAACGCCACGCTCAAGGCCGAGTACTACGCCCAACGCCTGCAGACTCCCTGCGTTGCCGACGATTCCGGCCTCGTTGTGGATGCGCTGGACGGCGCGCCTGGCGTCATCTCCGCGCGCTTCGCGGGCGAGGGCTGCACGGATGAAGACAACAACGTGAAGCTTTTGAGCTTGCTGAAGGACGTGCCCGACGAAAAACGGACCGCGCGCTTCGTGTGTTGCAGTGTGTTTGTCGGTCTCGATGGCAAGACGCACACCGCGCAAGGCTCCGTCGAAGGCCGTATCGACCACGCGCCGCACGGAAGCAACGGTTTCGGGTACGACCCGCTGTTCATTCCTACAGGCTACAGCCAATCGTTCGGAGAACTGGACGCCTCCATCAAGGCGAGCATCAGCCATCGCGCGCGCGCCTTCACCCAGATGCGAGAGTTCCTGGCCAGTCTTCCATGATCGTCGTGCCTCCAAACGCCGACGGCATCGCAGCCGCCGCGACCGCAATCCGCGAAGGCAAAATTGTTGCCTATCCAACGGAAACCGTATATGGTCTCGGTGTTAATCCGTTCGACCAAGATGCGCTCTCCGCACTCTTTCGCATCAAGGGCCGCGACGCGTCGGCTCCTATTCTACTCATCGTGGATTCGCCCCAACGTCTGGGCGTCGTCTGCCAACACCCGTCGACAAAAGCACTGGAATGTGTGAATCGCTTCTGGCCGGGACCCCTAAGTCTGCTGTTCCCGAAAGCGCCGGCGCTCCCTGACGTACTAACGGCAGGAAATCCCAAAGTCTGCGTTCGGTGCCCTGGCTCGGAAACGGCACGCGCCCTGTGCGCGGAGGCAGGCGGCGTCATCACCTCGACATCGGCCAACCTTTCGGGACACCCCCCCGCGACATCGCTGGCGGAAATCGCGCTCGAAGGAATCGCAGTCGGTATCGACGGAGGCACCTTGCCGCCTAGTTCGCCCTCAACCGTATTCGACCCCGACCAAGGCATCATCATCCGGCACGGGGCGGTCCAGCAAGCCGACCTTACCCCCTGGCTGCGCCCATCCATCCATCCCTAAATTCCTCTCGGCGAACCTCCCCCATAGAGCGACCAACGCTGATTTTGTGCCACCCGCTGACGAAAACGCACGCCGCGACCGCGTGTATAGTCGATCCATTCGGGAAGGTCGCCCCACGAGCAAACGGCGACCTATCGTCAAGATCGCGATCTTCCGCACCCCCCTGATGAATAGTCGAATTGGAAACGGGGGGGCTGGGCGCTAGCTGACCTGCGCAAAAGCCTGAAGCACGACACCCCTATTCTTGGCTCATTGGCGTTCCGTTCGAGGGATATACGGCTCATGCGCTTACATACATCAGTCTGTAGAGTAGAGACTATTTCCTCTTGACGAAAGGATTACATAGGACTATAATAGTAGTGGGGAATTAAGTTTTTAAGGGGGTATCTATCATGAAAGCACTGGCGCCACGACTGTATCTAGCTCTACCTATTCTACTTAGCCTCACCTTCTTGGGATGTCCACCGTCCGGGCAGCAGTACGTGTTGAACGTGTATTCGGCGGGGGTGAGCAACGCAAGTATTACGAGCAGCACGGGCCACGCCGGTTCGACGCACTACACTACCCTGGTCGCCTCGGGTGCGAACGTATCGCTGACTGCGCCAGCGACTGTTTCAGGTCGCGTGTTTACGGGGTGGACTGGAGACGTGACCAGCAGTAACGAGACCATTGGCTTCCTAATGGCCTCTCCCAAGACGGTCACGGCCAACTATGAACCGGGTCCACCCGCAGTGCTCCACAGCTTCGCCGGTGGAACAGGAGACGGGAAGACGCCGTATGGCTCACTGACGCCATCCGGCTCGGTCCTGTACGGAATGACACAACTAGGCGGGACCGCTGATAAGGGGGTCGTGTTTCGGTTGAATCAAGACGGCACCGGGTACACTATCCTTCACCATTTCAGCGGAGGCAACGGTGCGGGGGAACCGCTGGGATCTCTAACGCTCTCAGGCTCAACACTCTATGGAGTGACGTTCAAAGGCGGGACTAAGGACTTCGGGGCCGTATTCAGCATGAATGTGGACGGCACGGAATATACGGTCCTTCACAGTTTCGACGGGGCCCCGGACGATGGGGCATTTGGGTACGGATCCCTGACGCTGTCCGGTTCGACCCTCTACGGCATCACCAGCGGCCACGGGAGCCATAGCGCCGGAGTGGTGTTCAGTGTTAAGACCGATGGCAGCGACTACACGATTCTCCACGACTTCGCTGGAGGCCCCGGTGATGGGCAGTGGCCTGTCGGTGCCGTGACCGTGTCCGGGTCGAACATCTACGGAGTAACGTCCCATGGCGGTCTTTACGGGGCCGGTATCCTGTTTAGAATGAACACGGACGGCACGCA
>JBAZRU010000321.1:0-7742 GCA_041662805.1 Candidatus Hydrogenedentales bacterium
CCTTGAATCGTCAAAGGAAGGCAAGGGTACCCCCCCTACGGGGAATCGGACGCGGACCCCGCACTCCAGACCCCAGACCCTAAATCCCAAGCCCGCGCAAGACCCCCTTGAATCGTCAAAGGAATCTATGGGTGTCCCCCCAGAATCGGTCGTGGCCCCCTCCACTCCAGACCCCAGACCCTAAACCCTAAACCCCAATAGGGTTTACACTTGGCGCAAAATAGTGTATAAAAGAATATTGCTGGAATCAAGACAAGCTGTAAGTAAATTTCGGTGTAAGCGTGGTTCTTGTGATATACATACAGAGGAATATTCCTCGATTAATTTCAACCAGAGCAGTGAGGTAAGTGACCTCCAGAAATCCGTCGGATCGGGCACGAGTACAGAAGTAGGGATGTCTTCAAGGCTTAGCGTCGCATGAGTGATTTCGAAATAGCTTCCAATACCATTCAGCAGCAATCATCTTAAGAAAGAATTGGAGGGAATTATGAGTCTACGAGGAAAACTGCTTACTGCGGGTATCGTCCTGACCGTTGCACCACTTGCAGTGCTTGTTGCAATCGTGTACCGCCAGAACAGTCAGATGGTCTCCATCTCCGTCAATGAAAGCCAGAAGCTTGCCCTGACCGACCTTGACCATCTCGTCAAAGGCGTCTACTCGATGGTCTCCACTCAGCAAGGTCAGTTGGACCTGATGATGAAGACCGTTCTAGCAGACTTGAATGACATGGGTGGAGTGAAACTCTCGGCAGAAACCGCAAGCTGGTCCGCTGTGAACCAATTCACGAACACGGCTACCCCGGCTACTCTCCCCAAACTCTTGCTCGGAGACCAATGGCCGGGACAACAAATTGAAGCCGGAGCAAAGGCTCCTCTCGTGGACCGTGCAAAAGACCTTACCGGGGGAGTGTGCACCCTCTTTCAACGCATGAACGAAACGGGCGATATGCTTCGCGTCCTCACGAACGTCACGAAAGAGAATGGCGAACGCGTCATCGGCACCTACCTCCCCGCCGCCGGCCAAGGCGGAACTCCAAATGCCATCATCGCATCAATCCTCAAAGGGGAATCCCACGTCGGCCGGACGCCCGTCGGCGACGTGATGTATCTGGCCCAATTCAATCCCTTGTACGATTCCAATAAGAAGGTCATCGGCATGATATGTGTCGCCATGCGCGAGGACAGCCTGACGACCCTTCGCCAAGCAATCATGGACGTCAAGATTGGCAAGACGGGCTACATCTATGTGCTTGACTCAAAAGGCAAATACATCGTATCTCAAGGTGGGAAATCGGACGGAAAAGACCTCTGGGAAATGAAAGACACGAGCGGGAGATTCTTCATTCAAGACATCGTCAAGATCGCAACGCCCCTTGCGCCCGGAGAAATTGGCGAAACACACTACCCCTTCCAAGGCCCAGATGACCTCGCGCCGCGCGACAAGACCGTTCGCCTCATGTACTACGCTCCGTGGGACTGGGTAATTGGAGCCGGCGTCTACGACGACGAACTGCTTGAGGCCTCCAACCACATTGCGGACCTTGGCAAAAAGGGCAACTACCTCCTTATTGGGCTTGGCTTGGCCGCGGGCATCCTCTCGATCATCGTTTGGTTGCTCATGTCGTCCCGGCTTGCCTCCCGCCTGGGCCACATCGCCGAAACGCTCCAGGAAGGTTCGTCGCAAGTTACCCAGGCTTCATCGCAGGTTGCTTCGGCAAGTCAGGCGCTGGCGCAGGGAGCCAGCGAGCAGGCCTCCAGCTTGGAGGAATCCTCCGCGGCACTCACGCAGATGGCATCCAGGACGCGCCAGAACGCCGAAAACGCCAACCAGGCGAATTTGGTCGCCAAAGAAGCGGCCACATTAGCAGAGGCCGGCGTTGAGTCCATGAAGGAAATGGCCGAAGCCACCGAACGCATTCGCGTCTCGTCCCGGGAGACCGCAAAAGTACTCAAGACCATCGACGAGATCGCCTTCCAGACGAATCTCTTGGCGCTGAACGCAGCCGTGGAAGCTGCCCGAGCCGGCGACGCAGGCAAAGGATTCGCCGTCGTGGCGGAAGAAGTTCGAAATCTCGCTATCCGTAGCGCGGACGCCGCGAGAAGCACGGCCACGCTCATCGAGGAGGCCGCCCGCAACGCCGAGAATGGCGTGGTGGCTACCCAACAGACTTCTCAGAGGCTCACGAGTATCCAGCAAGCGGCCACGAACGTAGCTGCCCTCATTGCCGAAATCTCCGCCGCCTCCAACGAGCAGGCGCAGGGAATCGATCAAGTCAACATTGCCGTCTCGGAGATGGACAAGGTCGTGCAGATGAACGCCGCCTCTGCCGAGGAATCCGCCAGCGCCTCCGAAGAGCTCTCCGGACAGGCCATGGATGTGGACTCCATGGTGCGAGAACTCACCCACTTGATAACGGGTGGCAACCACTCCGAAAACGGGAGAGCTCATGCAGAAGAATAGGGCCACTTTTCACGAAGCCAATTCGATGCCGGCACAGTAACTCCCGGAAACACCGAAACACCGCCCTCCTCAATCGGCGCGCCACAACTTGGCGCGCCGATTGCTCTATTCTCCCCAGACAGACATAGTGGAGGCGACCATGGCATTCCCAATTCTTGAAGGACTTCAGCTCGTGAACGGGGTGCGTTCCCTGTGGCACGAGATCAAAAGCGGACGCGAAACACCCAAAGCAAGCGCCGTAAACCTCCCTAACTCCTTGTCCTCAAACGACTTTGCATCGCTATTGGCCGCCCAGTTGAAGGCCGACTCCTCGGCAGCAGGCACGACAAAAGCGATTAACGTTCAAGACCGCCCGCTTCAATCGGCGCTCGCAACCCTGCGTACCGATTTCCAGGCAAAACTTACCCAATTCCGTGAACAACTCGGCAATATCTTCACAGACGCTGGCATTACCGGAATCAATCAACTGGACTTGACGACCGATGCGGACGGAAACGTCGTCGTTGCGAATGACCATCCCCAGAAAGACCGGATTGAAGCCTTGTTCGAAGCCCACCCTGCACTTGAGCTTATGTTCAAGCGCCTGAGCGCGCAGGCCAGTATTGCCCGCACCGGTCTCGACCAATTCCCCCTCGGCGGTTACTTGCTCGACCCCCAAGGCGCAGTCGCCAACTACGGCCAACTCCTCTCCGGAACCAACAGCCCGCAACAATTCCACCTGGTGCTGGGCCCCACCGGGATCAGCACTTACTTTGGAACGCAGGAAGGTACCACGTCCGCGGCAACAGATTCCGCCTGATCGCGGTGTTCACGCGGCCCTCGGTTTGACCCCAGTCGCTACCCTATGATACCCTTCCACACTCGCATGGGCGACTGGCTCAGGTGGTTAGAGCGCCGCCTTCACACGGCGGAGGTCACTGGTTCGAGTCCAGTGTCGCCCACCAATAATACCCAATAGGGACAAGGGTTTCACGAATATGACCCTTGTCCTTCTTCTTTTTCGCTCGGATTCCGGCCTCCCTTGACGTAAGCCCTCGGAAAGCAGAAAAACGCGCGCCGGATCCCCAGGAGATTCCTCCGTATCTTCCTGGAGCAGCCTGCCCTTTCTCGCTGCGTGCAAACAGCCCTCCCGCTCCTGTGGGGTTCGTGCTATGATATCTTCATGGCGCGTACGGCATAGGAGTCTCAACCATGAAACACATCAAGCGAGTCTCCAAGATGTTGCCTCCCGCAGTCGCGGGAGTACCCATGAAACGGATGCCTGTAAAGGCCAAGCCTGCCTAAGTCTCCGAACGTCTTCGCGGCCACGAGGCCGTTCACAACTCCGAAAGGAACCACACCTTCCGTAGCGATGGCCATTTTCGGAGCAAGTGTGAAGCTGTGTCCGCGACGGGCGGCAGGCAGAACGCTCTATGGCGTTGTCGCCGAGGCAATCTCAATCAGTCGCATCAGCTCGCCAACGACCATTTGCCTGTCGGCGTCTGCGGCGTAGAGGGCACTGACTTTTGCGCGTGCCGCGGCCACATCCCCACATGCCTTGCCGCGCGAAATCAGCTCGCGGCAATCCAGAGGCATGGGCCCCCAATTCCCACATTCCACGAACCGGTCATTCAGAAACACAAACTTGGGAATTGCTTCTCCCCCGTTGGTGAGGAAGCGCGCAAAGACCTCGGGATATTGCTCTCGTGTAATGAACCTCACGCGCACGTTGGCGGCTTCCTCAGCCATGCGCCGAAGGACAGGCACGTGGCGGACCACGTCGCCGCACCAATCTTCCGCTATCGCAATCGCGTGGACGGGCCGGGGCAGTGCGCGAAGCGCGGCAACGACACAAGGCTCAAGGTGCTGGCTCTTGCGCATCTCCTCCATCGCGGCTGCGTGGTCTTTGTTTTCCGCTATCGCAATCCATTCGGCGTACTCTTTGCCGCTTTCAAACACTTTCCTCCAGTCGATTGTGGGCAACATGGGTGGGCGAGGCATTGGCTTCCCTCTACGTTGATGATTTGAACTCGTTTACCAGCGCCTGAATGGTGGCCTTGGCGTCCCCGAAGATCATACGCGTGTTCTCCTTGAAGAACAGCGGATTGTCGATTCCCGCAAACCCCGAAGCCATCGAACGTTTCAGCACAAACACACTGCGCGCCTGATCGACGTTGATAATGGGCATGCCATAGATCGGACTCGATTCGTCATCGCGCGCCGCCGGATTCACGACGTCGTTCGCCCCAATCACGATCGCCACATCCACGGTGCTCATGGTCGGGTTGACGGCATCCATTTCGAGCAGCTTTTCATACGGCACGTTTGCCTCGGCGAGCAACACATTCATGTGCCCCGGCATCCGTCCGGCCACGGGATGAATTGCGTAGGTGACTTCAGCGCCGTTCTTCTCGATAACCTCGCCCAATTCGCGAACCACATGCTGCGCCTGCGCGACGGCCATGCCATAGCCCGGAACAAAGACCACGGAATTCGCGCTTTCAAGCACGTAGTACGCCTCTTCCGTTGAGGCCGCCTTCGCCTCCCCATGGACACCACTCGGGCCGCTTCCCGCAGTCGCGCCGAACCCGCCGAACAGCACGTTTCCGAATGAACGGTTCATGGCCTTGCACATGATAATCGAAAGCACGATGCCGCTTGCGCCCACCAACGATCCCGCAACGATCAGAACGGGATTGAGAATCACAAACCCCGCTGCCGCCCCCGCAAGGCCCGAATAGCTATTGAGCAGGCAAATGACCACCGGCATATCCGCGCCGCCGATCGGAATCGTGATGAGCACGCCCAGCAAGAGCGACAAGCCGATGGCAATCACGAACAGTGCATACATGGAACTGCCGCCGGGATTGAGAACAAACGCCGCGCCCGCCAGGATCAAAATGAGAATAATCCCCGCGTTGACCAGGTGTTGGCCCTTGTAGAGAATCGGCTTCCCGCCTATCACCTTTTCGGAGAGCTTGCAGTACGCAACCATGCTTCCCGAGAACGTAACTCCTCCGATCAAAATCGTCAGTTGGCACGCAAGCGCTGTAAACCAGATCGGGGCGGGGCCTTCGGGCAGAATTCCTGCTGTCCACAGCGGCGCATAGTGATGGTATTCGGCCCACCCGACCAGCAAGCTGGCCAAGCCTCCGAATCCGTTGTAGAGTCCCACAAACTCGGGCATGGATGTCATCGGTACGCGTAGCGCGGAAATGGCCCCCAGTGCAGAACCAATGATGACTCCCGCAACAATCCAACCGTACGACATACCGGGCGTGGCCAAGGTCGCGAGAATAACCACGGTCATGCCTAGCGCCGAAACGATATTGCCCTTGCGCGCGCTCTCGACGCGCCCCATCCACTTCAATCCAAGAATGAAAGCTATCGATGCCACAATGTAGCTGGCATAAATGAGAATCGCGCTGGCGCCCGATGTCTCCGTTGCCGACGGTAGTATCGAGTCAAGGGCGAGCAGGTTACTGATGTGGCTCATGACCGGCCTCCCTTGCCCTTGCTCTTGAACATGGCCAGCATACGGTTGGTAACTACGTATCCGCCGACGACATTGATCATGGCAAAGGTGACGGCCACAAAGCCGAGTATCGTACCGAACGTGCTGTCGGGCAATGCGCCCGCGGCCACCAGAGCGCCAACGACCGTAATGCCCGATATGGCATTCGATCCCGACGTCAAAGGCGTGTGGAGCATTGAAGGAACCTTCGAGATTAGCTCCAGGCCCAGGAAGATCGCCAACACGAACGTAAAGAAGAGCAACATCATCTCAATCATGTTCAGCGCCTCTCACCAAGTCATCGCAAATGGGCAACTCATCCGGCTTCCCAGCATCCGCGCTTGCAGCCCGCGACTGTCCGATTCCGACTCCGATGCGCTCAAGCCTTCCCCAACACCTGCTTCAGCATCTGATTCACAATGGCGCCGTCGTGCGTCACGAGGCACCCCTTAATAATCTCGTCTTCCATTTTCAGCTTGAACGCGTTCGTGTCTTTGTCCCAGAAATCCTCAATCAGACTGCCCAGGTTGGAGGAGTACATCTGGCTCGCATGAACCGCTACGCGGCTTTCCATATTTGTGAGGCCCATCAATCGGACCCCATTGATCTCTAACTCTCGGTCCAACTCGATGCCTTCCACGTTGCCGCCCGACTCGACGGCAAGGTCCACGACAACGCTGCCCGGTTTCATCTGCCCGATCATTTCGCGCGTGACGATTATCGGAGCTTTCTTTCCGAAGAGCTTTGCCGTTGTGATGACCACATCCGACTGCGCGCACACTTTCGCCATAGCCTCGCGCTGCAACCGTTGCTGCTCCGGCGTGAGTTCCTTTGCATACCCGTCCTTGGTCTGGCCGGTCTCCCCCAAGTCCACTTTGACAAACTTGGCCCCCAACGACAGGACCTGCTCTTCCACAATGGGCCGCGTATCGAAAGCATCCACGCGCGCGCCAAGGCGTTTCGCCGTCGCGATGGCCTGCAACCCCGCCACTCCCGCGCCGATAACGAAAACCCGCGATGGCTTGATGGTCCCCGCCGGAGTCATCATCATGGGGAACGCTTGCCGTAACCGCTCGGCGGCCACAATCACCGCCACATATCCCGCCAGATTGGCTTGCGAACTCAACGCGTCCATCTTCTGAGCGCGTGTCGTGCGCGGAATCATCTCCATGCTGACGGCGGAAATGCCGGTCTCCACCATGGCGTCGATGAGTGCCGCTTCATTGAAGGGGTCGAGAAAGCTGATGTGAATGCCGCCACGCCTCATGCACCGGACTTCTTCGACGGATGGCTTCCGAATACGCACGGCCATGTCGGCTTTCGCAAGTTCCCCAAGCCGATCCGCTTCGACCGAGGCTCCTGCATCTTGGTACGCCGTATCGAGATGGCCGGAGGGCAGACCCATTCCCGCCTCGATAACCACTTCGGCGCCCTTCTTGACGAGCCGGGCGACGGTCTCCGGGATGAGTGGAACGCGCAACTCTCCGGCGTGTGTTTCTCGCGGGACAAAGACGCGCATGATGACACCCCCGGCTTGCAGGACTACATATTGGGTCGGCGAATGAGGATTTCACATCGAACGCAGAACGAGCAACGAGAACTCACCTGCGACCGAACCACACTTCGTCGATACCTTGTTCAACCTAGACCAGTCGACGAGATTATAGCGAGCCCAGGCTTCAAACGCTACGGGAAGCATCGAACGGGGGAGGGGTCTTCCGAGGTTACGGGACGAACAAGGACAAGTCCGCCAACACGACGGAAGGCTCTGAGCCGCCGCGAACGCCA
>JBAZRU010000322.1:0-7723 GCA_041662805.1 Candidatus Hydrogenedentales bacterium
CCCCCGCCGCGGTCTCCCCGGTCCTTTCCTTGCCGTCCTTGCCTGTCCGTACTAGTATCAGGCGACTTCATCGCTCCATTTCTGAAGCCTAGTTGCCACCGCCGGTCCTTTCTGCTAGCCTGACTTGGGTCTGGGAATCGAGAGACGAACTCGCGCCGAGATACTGGGGGGAACGGTCCGGTGATGCCTGCGGGAAAAGATGAGAGGGCCAGTCTGTCCATGACAGGCACCTTCCGCGATGGCAAGCTGGAGCGCGAGTTCAGGCTCATTGAATTCAAGTCGACCAAAGGGAAGCTGCTGGGGTTCACTCTCGTCTCGATGCCGGCGCCCTTCGCTATCACATTATTTGAAATGGCCGCCACGGGCGCAGACAGGCCCGAGTTTTGGGCCGTTCAAGCCGCGCGGGGTTTTGGGCTGGTCGCGCTGATTGCGCTCTATATTGCCGTGGTTCGATCCAAGTCTCCGCAAGTGCTCAACGCCGCAAGCTTCACCGTCGCGCTCGCGTTTACCGTTCCCATGTTGGTCATTTCTATGTTGCGCCCTGAAGAATACATGGGACTGTATCTGCTGGATATCGTACTTGTCCTGTGTTACTACCTCCTGTTTCCACTCCCGTTTCATCTTCAGATTGTTGCCCCGTTGCTTGTTTCCTGCTTCGACATTCTCAGCCTATTCGTGTTCAAGAATCCGCCGGACCCTCAGTATTATGGGGTGGTGCCCGCCTCGTACGTCGCAGCCAACATCCTGGGGATTCTTGTCTCGCGGCAGTCCAACATCACCCACCGGCTGCGCTTTCTCGACTTACGAACGGAGCGGGCCCTCGCACAAGAGCTTCGAGCGACGCTGGACAGACTTCAGTTGATCGAGGGCATCGTTCCCATTTGCTGTCACTGCAAGCGCATCCAGGGAGATGATGGCGAGTGGGAGGAAGTCGAGAGTTTCGTTCGGCGCGGTTCAAGTGTAGACTTCTCGCACGGAATTTGTCCCGCCTGCATGGACAAATACTATGGCCACATCATGAAACCCAGTGGAAGTGAAACCGAAAAGTAGAGCATCTATGCCTTGGCGTTGTGCCGGGAAGTAAGGAGATATTCCATGCGTGTCACCAAGGTCCTCTTGTGCCTCCTGCTTTCGTGCAGCTTTGCGTATTGCGCGGCCGCGCAATCCGCGGACGACCTCAAGCTGATCCCTTACCCAAAGAGCGTAGCCCATGACACGGGCCAATTCGCCCTCGACCGTCCGCTCACGCTCTCCGCACCCGAAAAATGGATCTGGCTCGTCGGGCCATCCGTGCGCGACGAGTTCTCGCGCGCGGGTCTCAAGCCCCCAACGCTCGCGGCGGTCAAAGGCAAACGGCTCGAAGTCGCGCTTGCCCCATCGGCCACCCGGAGCGAAAACCTGACTCTCGCCAAGAGCGAAGGCAACGACGCCTACGTGCTGCACGTGTCGCCCGACGGTGTTGCCATCAAGGCAAACGCGCCCGCTGGGATGGTCTACGGCGTCCAGACCCTTGTCCAACTCTTGCGCGCCAATCGCGTCGGAAACGCGTTGCCGTGTCTTAAGATCGCGGATCGCCCCGGCGGTCTCCAGTGGCGCGCCTACCAGGACGACCTGACACGCATTCCCTCTTCCACCTTCGAGACTCTTCGCCGCGGCATCGACTTGGGCGCATTCTTCAAGCTCAACGTCTTCACCTACTACATGGAAAGCCAGTTCGCATTCAAGAAGCATCCAATTATCGGACCTTCCGATGGCTCGCTCACGCCGGAAGAATTGAAGGCCCTCGTGGCCTATGCGGCGCCGCGCCAGGTCAACATCCTCGGAAACCAACAGTCCTTCGGCCACATGGAACAGATTCTCCCTCACGACGAATACAAGCCCTTGGCCGAGACGGGCTGGATCCTCAACCCCACGAACGAGGCCACCTACGGCTTCCTGAACGACCTCTACTCCGAAGAAATACCTCTCCTGCCCTTCCCGTACTTCAACGTGTGCTGCGACGAAACTCAAGGCCTCGGCACCGGGCCCGCAAAAGCGGCGGTCGACCAGAAAGGCGTTGGTGCGGTCTACGCGCAACACATCGTGCGCGTCCACGAACTGATCGCGAAGCGCTATCGCAAACGGATGATGATGTGGGGCGACATCGTCCTTCAGCACCCCGAAACCCTCAACATGATTCCCAAAGATACCCTCATGCTCACGTGGGGCTATGAACC
This sequence comes from Candidatus Hydrogenedentales bacterium, assembly GCA_041662805.1. Classification (GTDB taxonomy): domain Bacteria; phylum Hydrogenedentota; class Hydrogenedentia; order Hydrogenedentales; family SLHB01; genus JAIBAQ01. Next base: position 2,217 of record JBAZRU010000322.1, read on the forward strand.
CTTGGAAAGCTTCGAAGGACAAATCCTCCCCTTCGTCGATGCAGGCTACGACTTCGTCGTCTGCCCCAGCGTCCGCAACTACGGACGCATCCTCCCCGACTTTCGCGGTGCGACCATCAATATCCAAAACTTCACGCGCGACGGCGCGAAGCACGGGGCGTGGGGCGTCATCAACACCGCATGGGACGACGGCGGCCGCACGTTGAACGCCCCCAACTGGCACGGCATCGCCTGGGGCGCGGAATGCGCCTGGAACGATGGCAAGACCACGGCGTCCGCGTTCAACCGCCGCGTGGGCGCAGTGTTGTTCGGCGAAAAGGAAGATCACTTCGGTCGCGCCATCGAGGCCTTGGCCCCGCTGCAAGATATCCCCATGACCGCAGGCGCGAGCGATGACCGTTTCTGGAAAAACATCCTCGCTGGCGAAGTGAAATTCGCGAGCATCGACCAAGCGTGCGCCGAAGCCGCGCAGGTTCTGGCGGTGGTCGACGCAAGCCGCCCCGAGTTCGAAGCCTGCCGCGCGCAAGCCACGGCAAACAGAGACTTGCTCGACTACTTCCTTTTCGGCCTCAAGCGCTACGAAGTCATGGCCCGGGCGGTCTTCGACCTGCACGATGCGGCTGTCCTGTACGCGCAAGCCTGCGCGGCGCCGCTCGCGGAGGCCGAACCTTTGCTCGCGCAGTGCCAGGATTTCGTGCAGATCAAGCGCGACACCTACCGCGCGCTGCAACGCGAAGAATGGAGTCTCTACCTCCGCGAGAACAGACCCTACGGCGTGGAATTCCGGCACGCGTGGTATCAGACGAAGTTCATCGATCCGTACACGGCCACCGTCGACCGCTTGCGCGTGATGCGCGAAGGAGTCAAGAGCGGCTCTGCCCTCCCCGATGCGAAATCCGTCGGCCTGGAACTCGTAAGCGCCCCCTAATGAGAAGACCCTAAGAGCCGACCACATAAACAATGGGACGGGGCTGTCTAATCCGGCGAATCCGCCGGACACGAATTGCAGACCGGAGAATACGCAGTTGAAGGGAATTACCTTGAATCGCACATGCAACGCGCTACACCCGGCCATGCTGGCCGTCGCTGCCTTGTTCTTTATCTTGCCCGCAATCGCACAGTCGCCGGATGTGGCGCCAGCGCCCGAAGCGCTGCCGCCCGCGGCGAAGTTGGCGCTCGACCTGAACCAGGGCATTTGCATCGACCGCCATTTTCGCATAATCCCCCCGGAATCAATCATGCGATTCACGAGCGAGGATATCCGCCTGATCAAGTCCATGGGGTTTTCGTTTGTGAAGGTTCTCGTCAATCCGGAACCACTGATGGCCGACGGACATCTCGACCCGACCAAGACGTGGTACCTGCAGGAGATGGTGGATTGCGTCGTTCGCGAGCAGATGCCCGTTGTCGTCTGCATCCACCCCGAGTGGGAGTTCAAGAAGACTTTTCTGAATGACCCCGATCAGTTCGCGCGGTTCCTCGTGTTTCTCGAGGAAACCGCGAAGTTCCTCGCGGCCAACTGGGGACCCAAGCAGCTTGCTCTGCAGTTGATAACCGAGCCGGTGACGAGCGGCTTGAACTGGAACGACCTGCAACCACGGATGTGGCGCGCTGCGCGTAACGCCATGCCCGAGCACACGCTCATTCTCGCGGGCGATCAAGTCGGCAAGATCGACGGACTCGTCACGACGAAACCGGTGAACGACGCGAACGTCATGTATAGCTTCACGTTCTACGATCCCTTTGTGCTCACGCTGCAAGGCGGAAATTGGCTGACCCCAAAACTCTGGGAACATCTGGGATCGGTTCCCTATCCGTCGAGTCCAGAGATCATGGCGGAACGGAAACAGGCCATCCTCGAAAAGATCCCCGCGGACCCGCCCGATTGGCGTCCGGCCACCGAGGGAATGCTTAACGAATATGGCGAGGCGCGGTGGAACAAGGAGAAGATTGCCGGATACATGCAGAAACTCGCGGACTGGAACAAGGCGAACGGCGGCGGCCTCAAGATTTGGTGCGCGGAATTCGGCTGTTATCAGCGCACAATCGCCCCGGAAGACCGGCTACGATTTATCAAAGAACTCCGCGAGTCCTTCGAAGAAAACAACATCGGATGGGCCTACTGGTCGTACAGCGAAATCTTCACCGTCATGACACCCGAGAGCAAACCATTTGGACCAGCCAGCGAACAAACACCGGACGCACGCATGCTGGAAGCGCTGCTCAAGAAGAAGCCGTAGCGCCCGGTCTCCGTGCCGAGCGTCTTCAACCCGCCGATTTCGCGGCTTCTTTCACCATCCGGATAAACTCCGGCGGATTGATGAACTTCGTCTCCTGTTCGCCCGTGTAAGCGGACTCAAACAAAAGGTCGCGCATCTGGGCAGGCGTCAAATCGGGGCGCACTTCCCATCCCATGGCGAGCACGCCTGCACAATACGGGATTGCCCAGCTCAGACCGCCGCGCCCGCAGTACTGATACGTGCAATCGCCCTTCTCATACTCCTCTGCGACCGTGCGCGGCGACGCCGGAACGAGCAGCCGTTCCGCGGGCGGCGTCCGATTCATTCCGGGAAAGCCCGCCTTGCATTTCGACACATTCTCCGGGTCGTGTGCGTCGTAGTAACACGCGGAAATGAACCCGTGATGATGCGTGCAATCCAGCACCATGATCCCCGCGGCCTCCGCGCGCGCACAGGCCCCGTCCCACGTGCCCTGGTTGACCTCAAAGGGCGACCCCTGACCAGACGGGGCCGCCGATACGGACACCACGCGAATCTTCTGTCCGTCCGGCAAGGCGGCATTCTGCTCGACGATCCAATCGAGCGCCTCCGATTGGAAGGCCGTGTCCTTGGTCCACGACGGCGCTGCGACAAAGTACAGCGTTGCGCCCGGGGCCGTTCCGCAGTTGCTGCCGACAAGCAGACTCGCCACCGCCGGGCCGTGCATGCTGCTTTCGCTCTTGCATCCCACGTCGTGATACGCCGCGATCTTCCCCGCGAACTCCGGATGATCGTCATAGAGCGGTTGGTCGATGATGGCGACCTTGACTCCTTTCCCGGAAATGCCTTGCTGATGCAAGCCACGCACCCCGAGTCCGGGGTTCATTGCGGCGTTCGCGATGTTCTTCGGCGAAATCCCCGGCGGCATCGCGGCGCTTGCCGGCCACACCGACTTCGTGTTGAAATTGAGCGTCGCGATGAGGCTGCGGTCGCCAGCCAAGTTCAAGGCGCTCATATCTTTGTACCGAACATCGTCAAACTCGCTGACGGAATCGATGGGCCGAATCGTCATAAACGACTCGCCTGCCCTGATGATCTTCATGCCTTCCGCCGGAGCCGGCCTGGAGCTCTGCGCCGATGGCGTTGCGCCGCCGGCCGATACCATCACATAGTACGACGGCTGCTGCCCCCGCTCGGTCACGTCGCCGCTCAGCCACGGCAAAAACAGATACGACGTGCCGTCGATTTCTTTGATGAGATACGGGAAGCGCGTGGTTCCGTTGGAATGCGTCACCGACCCCTCCGTCCACGTCCACCCCAGCGACGTGCCGCCGCCAAGCTCGGCGCGAAACTCCGTCAAGAACAAATCGCCTTGCCACGACTTCTGGCCGGGCTTGAAGTCGTCGAAGCTCCGGACAAAATCCACGCTCACCCAATCGCCCGCCAGAGTCTGGGCCTGTGCCGTGGCAGGGCTTGATGGCTGCGCCGAAGGCGAAGCCGCGCCCGAAGGCTTCATCACGTAGTAGGAGGGTTGCTGGCCACGTTCGGTCACGTCGCCACTGAGCCATGGCAGGAAAAGGCAGGACGTTCCGTCAATTTCCTTGATGTAGTACTGGGCGCGCGTGGTCCCGTTCGAATGGGTAATCCACCCTTCGGTCCACGTCCATCCCTGCGACGTGCCGCCGCCCGCATCGGCGGTAAAGTCCTTCAGGAACAAGTCGCCCTGCCACGATTTCTGGCCGGGCTTGAAATCATCGACATTCCGGACAAAATCCACGCTCTCCCACGTCCCGGCCAGGGTTGACGGGGCCGTGTTCACCGCGCCAGGCGGCGTAGCGGCGGGTTCCGAGGCCTGTTTCCCGCAACCAATCCCCAATGCACATGCGACAACCAAAGCCAATGAGCAACACATGAAATAGCGCTTGTACATAGCCATGAGTTGTGTCCCCCGGGTCGATCCGAACTACCTATCTACGATGTCCCAGCACACATAGTCTGCCAATATAGGAAATGGCAGGCAACCTAGTTTCAGATCACCCATGAACCGGAAAAGTTCCCTGGGATTGCGCATACGTTCGAGAAGAGTCGAAAGCAGTTATTGCCGCAAAGTTGCAGCCGATTGAAAGGGAGAATCCATGTTTCACGATATTCCCGCGTGTATGTTGAATCGAATGGCGCAATTGGAGGCGATAGACGCGCGCGACCGGACGGACGGCACGGAGCGGCCGCAACGGCTGCGCCAGATTCCGCCGGAAACGGGGAGGTTTCTTGCCCTGCTAGCCGCGATGGCGCCGGAAGGACGGTACATCGAGATCGGGACCAGCGCGGGGTATTCGACGATGTGGCTCGCGCTGGCGTGCCGTGAGAAGGGGGCGAAACTGACGACGTTTGAAGTGTTGCCAGACAAAGCGGCGCTCGCGGCGGAGACGTTTTGCATTGCGGGCGTGGAGGCGACGGTCACGCTCGTCCTCGGCGATGCGCGGGAGTACTTGCCTGCCATCGAGGATATCGCCTTTTGTTTTCTCGATGCGGAGAAGGACATATATGCCGACTGCTATGAGTTAGCCGTGCCGCGGATAAAGCCGGGCGGCGTGCTCGTCGCAGACAACGCCATCAATCACCGCGCGGTGTTGCAGCCCATGCTGGACCGCGCGGTGAACGACCCCCGAGTGGATGCCATGATCGTGCCGATCGGCAAAGGGGAACTCGTGTGCCGGAAACGGTGAATCGAGGCCGGGGAGTCGGGCGCACGTTCGCGTCCGGCGTCAATCCGCTTGCGGCCAGGGCTTGCGCGCGAGGGACACGTGAATGGCCGCGTATAGTGCGGCTCCGAAGACACACTCGCCCAGCATGAACCAGTGAAACCACCCGGTGGCCCATGCCAACCCCGCGACGCCCGAGATCGCAAACGAACTCATCATGATGCCCATCATCATCAGGCCGCGGCTGGCTCCCTTCGCTTCTTCCGTCGGCATTGAAAGCGGTACGCCGCCATTGTTGAGACCGGCTGCCACGCCAAACACCGGCATCGCGACGATGCCGGGGAGCAGGAGCAGCATTTGTGCCGCATCGCGCTGCACCGCCCACGCGATCGCGGCGAAGATGCACGCCAACGGCAGCGCGATGACGCACATAACCGCCTTGCGCGCGCCGTGGCACAGCGGCGCCGGGCCCGGCATGGGCGCCGCGCGGAAAACATCCGCCGCCTGCCATTGCTGGGAGTATTGCATGAGTCCCAGCGTCATCATCGGGATCATCCCCATGTAGCTGCCCATCAGTTCAACCATG
>JBAZRU010000323.1:0-7717 GCA_041662805.1 Candidatus Hydrogenedentales bacterium
CGCTTTCCAAATATGCACGCCGGTGAGGGCATGTCCCTCCCCGGCGTCTCTTGCGACCCATGGTATGAGCGCGGGATCCTTGAGTGGATTGATTCTGCGTGACGTCTACTTCGGCAGCCCGCCAGTCACAACAACCAGCGCCCGCATCTGTGCGCCCCCCCGCGCCGTGTCTCGCGCGCAGGCTTTCTTCCGCGCAAGAAGTCTGAACCTCGCACGTATTGTGCGTCAATTCCGAGGCACAGAGACTCTTGGCCTGCCATTCGCGATTCACGCTAGACAACCTTGTCGTAATTTGGTCATACAGCCCGACATAGCGAAGGAAGTTAGAAAAGCGTTAGACATCGATGTCGTGGCCACTTTTTTGCGTCTCGCGAAACGGGGAGCTTGCGCTCATCGGTTAACATGATAGCGCTAAACTGCTTAAAAACAACACTTTACGGCTTCTAGACTTTTACGGCACCTAGAATTCATATGGTATTGACAGATAGCGATAGATTTGGTATAACTTAGGTACGACAACGATGTCATTTTCTCACCAGAGGGCGTCAACCGGTTGACCTCCGGTGAGAAGATGTCCTCGGAGTCTAAGGGCGCAGAAGCCAGACGCCAAGTGCGCGCGGTCTTGCTGCGCGCGTGTAGTGGTTGCGGAGTCATTCTAAGAACGAAAGGAAAGTGCTATGTCGAAGAAGAGAGGTTTCACGCTCATCGAATTATTGGTCGTGATCGCCATCATCGGTATTCTGGCGGCAATTTTGCTCCCGGCGCTTGCGCGCGCCCGTGAAGCCGCCCGTCGCGCGAGCTGCGCAAACAATCTGAAGCAGTGGGGATTGGTCTTCAAGATGTACTCGGGCGAGTCGCGTGGAGAGAAGTTCCCGCAGATGCAGCTCGCGTACCTCCTGCCGCCGGTGTCGAGTCCGGCAAGGTTCGTGATGGACTTCGGTCCGAGCGTGCTGTCCATCTACCCGGAATATCTCACGGACCCGAACGTGACGATGTGCCCCTCCGACTCGGATGCGACTGCTGACGATTGGACAGGACTCAATGGCGAGAACTATTTTGCGAACGCCGGCGCCAATTACAAAGTTGAAACTGGCGACTGCGGTTCGGGCTCCAAGTGCATGCGCGCAATCGATGGCAGCTACCTGTATCACGGCTACCTGTATGACAGCCTCGGCGACGAGACCGTGGTTTCCGGAGCAGAGGCCGGCGCAGCGCTGGCAATGGTCGACCCTGCAGCGGGCGCCGGTTTGGCAGCAGCCAACGGCCCGGGCCAGATGTGCGGCGTATGGAAGGCATTCTTGACCGCTGCGGTTACCGCATACGGCAGTGCCAACATTGCTGGCGTGAATGCAGCCACCGACAACGACGCGAACTTGACGGGTGCGTACGCTGGTTATGGCAATGGCGGGAGCAACACGGTGTACCGTCTGCGTGAAGGCGTCGAGCGCTTCATGATCACCGATATCAACAACCCCGCGGCGAGCGCAAAGGCGCAGTCCGAGATGTTCGTCATGTACGACTATGCGACGACCGACGTTGGCGACTTCAGCCACGTTCCCGGCGGTTCGAACGTGCTCTACATGGACGGTCACGTAGCGTTCATCAAGTATCCTGGCGAAGCCCCGATCAGCAATGGCGCGGCCACGTTCACGGGTGCCGTAAACAACTAATCCAATTGGGTTTTCAGTCACGAGACTAGACTTGCAGGGACCCCTCGGCGAACTCCTTCGCCGAGGGGTTTCGTTTTGCGGTTGAAGCGACATTCCTCCGACAATCTCCTCCCCAGACGGGCAATCATCTTGCGTCGACGAATTGACGAATTCGCCTCTTGCGGTTAAACTCCAACGAGACAACGGTGCGCGTTGAGAAGTCCGAAAGGGTTCTGCACTGGCAGAAACAAAGGGTGCAACCTGGGAGGAATGCGTCCGTCGTTCAGGAGAGTGCCGAAGTGTCGCTTGCTAATATCTGGGCATCCACATTTAAGAAGGGACTAGCTGTGAGAAATACCAAAGGTTTCACGCTGATCGAGTTGCTCGTGGTCATTGCAATTATCGGGATTTTGGCCGCCATTCTGCTTCCGGCGCTCGCGCGCGCTCGAGAAGCCGCACGCCGCGCAAGCTGCGCCAATAACCTGAAGCAGTGGGGATTGGTCTACAAAATGTACTCCGGTGAGTCCAAAGGCGAGAAGCTGCCTGGGTTCCTGGCTACCATCTTACCCGTGGTGGACTGTAAGACTGCCGGGTATCCCCTGACGGGCGATATCGGAGCAATCGCGGCAGGCGCCAATGTTCCGGCAATCTACCCTGAGTATCTGACGGATGCGAATATCGTCTTCTGCCCCTCCGATGCCGAGCACACCGCCGAAATTCTGATCAACTCCATCTCGGGTGAGAACGATTTCGGGCGCAATTGCGAAGATGCCAACGAAGGCATGAAGACCATTGACTCGAGCTATATCTATCTTGGTTACTTGTTCGATAAGGGCAATGCAACCGATGGTCAAGGTCCTGTGAGCTTCCTGGCTTCCGTATTCGACACCGATCCCGTTGCGGGCAACGGTCCTATTCAGGTGATTGGTGCGTTGGCCGCCGTGGCTACCGCAATTGGCGGTGGCGACTTTCAGGCTGCAGACAAGGATGCCGATCTTGCCTCTTTGGCTCCGGCCGTTCCGGCAGGCAGCGGCAATGGCGGCGGAAACACCGTCTATCGTCTGCGTGAAGGCATCGAGCGCTTCCTGATCAGCGATATCAACAACCCCGCTGCGTCCTCGAAGGCCCAGAGCGAAATCTACATCATGTACGACATCATGTCCACCGAAGTCGCGCTGTTTAACCACGTGCCGGGTGGCAGTAACGTTCTGTACATGGACGGTCACGTGTCCTTCATGAAGTACTCCGAAGCCGGCGAGCAGCCCATTAACGGTGGCATGGCCAACGTCAATGCGCAGGTGGGGAGCTAACTCAAGGTAGCGCTGACTCCATCGGAGGTCCAGCAACACGTAAAATCCTCAGCCCCTCGGCGAAATCCTTCGCCGAGGGGATGCTCTATTTCCGCCCACCAAAGCAACGAATACTCGAACTAAATTCCCGTCCCCGCATCTGCGATTTAATGCATATTGACAGAATTATTTTCAGGGAGTACCCTCCTTATGTTGCAGTAGACGTGGGGATACCGCATGGAATGCCATGCGGCAGGGGGAAGTACCATGAAGCGATCGGCGCTATATCCGGTTGTGTTTGGGGTGGTCTGTCTTTCCGTACTCATCATGGGATGCCCATCTCCTGCGCGTCCCACGGCGGCCTTCGACGTGAACCCGCGGGTAGGGGCAGCACCTCTCGAGGCCCATTTCACTGATCAATCGACGACCGATAAAGCTGGTATAACGTCCTGGAAATGGGAGTTTGGCGACGGCACTGCAAGCACTCAGCAAAATCCCATACACACCTATTCAACAGCGGGCACATACGACGTCAAGCTCACGGTGAAATCGTCCGGGGGCAGCGATTCCGAGACGAAGGTCGGCTACGTGATCGCCGACCCCGATGGAGAGACCACGACGCTGCTGAACGGCGAAGTCCCGCTGACGATGGTCTGGATTCCTGCCACGACCTTCAATATGGGGACCAACCCGGGCGAGACCGGCAGTGTTTCGATGGAACAGCCCAAACATGAAGTGGTGCTTACCCAGGGCTTCTGGATTGGCAAATATGAAGTCACCAAGGAACAGTGGAAGGCCATCCTCAATACGGAACCGTGGATCGGTCATGGCGAGGATCCATACGACGCGCCGACCTCCCCCGCTCAGTACGTCGACTGGTATGACACACAGACGTTCATCACTGCCCTCAACACTGCGACTGCCGACAGCTATCGCCTACCCACCGAGGCGGAGTGGGAGTGCGCGTGCAGGGCGGGCACGACGGGGCGATTCTATTGGGGCGAAGATGTGGGTGACGTCCTGATCAATGGCTACGCTTGGTGGAGCGGCAACTCCAGCAACTACGGCCACGAGGTGGGACAAAAGCTGCCGAATGCGAACGGCCTCTACGACATGAGCGGGAATCAGTGGGAATGGTGTCAGGACTGGTACGGCGGGTATCCCTCGACCCAAGTCACCGATCCGACGGGCCCGGACTCCGGCTCGCAGAAGATGCTCCGAGGAGGGAGTTGGTACAACCCGGACGTGAACAACAATAGGTCGGCGACACGTAACGCATGGGATCCGAACGCTCTCTACTACGATTTCGGTTTCCGCCTCTGCAAGTGGGACTAGGACTCCCGGCAAGCACGTACACGCGACTGATACTCGGCTGACGAGCGCCCCGCAACCCGAGAAGAGGCTGGGGGGCGTTCCTATTGTTCAGGCTTGCGACGATCCCATCCCTGGGATCGTATACCTGGATAGAGGGAAAGACGGTCATGGACCCTCGCCTGACTGCGGGCACGGGGCTGCCATCCACCTCATTTAAGGAGGACCTACAATGTCAACGCGACACCTGACGTTTGGCCTGCTTGGTGTGGCACTCTTGGCATCCATGGCCGCAGGCGCCGCGGAACAAACAAGTGTGACAGAAACGAATCTGGCGCCGCTGCCCATCGATCTGCCCGAGGCGTACTTCGGCGGAACACCTATCATTTATGTCAGCCCAAACTTCGAAGAACCGGTCTATACGCAGCGCGCGCCGTTCATGGCTCCTCAAGGCGCCGTCAACTTAGCCAAAGGGAAACCCGTAACGAGCAGCGACGCCAATCCCCGTTTGGGGAACCTGTCGTTCCTCACGGACCAAGAGAAGGACTACCACAATGAGTTCCTCCTCGAATTGGGTACGGGTGTTCAATGGATACAGATCGACCTAGGCGAGACAGCCGAGTTATTCGCCGTTCTCGCGTGGCATTTCCACATGGGCGACCGTGTCTATTTCGATGTTGTCGTGCAAGTCTCGGACGATCCCTCGTTCGCCAAGGGTGTGACCACTTTGTACAACAATGACATCGACAACTCGGCGGGACTCGGCGTAGGCGCGGACACGGAATACATCGAGAATTACCAGGGCCGCCTGATCGACGCGAAAGGCGTGAAAGGGCGCTATGTCCGCCTCTACTCCAACGGCAACACAACCGACGATACCAACAATTATGTGGAGGTCGAGGTGTTCGGAAGGCCTCGGGAAGGGTGAGGAACGGCAAGGAAGAAGCACAAGCGGACAGTCGGCCTTTTGTCCAATCGAGATAGGACGGATATGTCGGATCCGGCGGATAGGTCCTATTCTTGAAGACTTTGCGGCAAGACAGGGCAAGAGGTGTCCGCCACAAGCCTACGATGGAAACGAATCGCGTCGAATTTGACACGGAATAGCCCCAAAAGCCATACTATTGGGGCATGTGAATAACACCTACCGCTCGTGCGTCTGAATTGGATGCCCACGTTCAGACTAGGGGGCACAGGCATACCGCACGGTTTAATTAGGAGGAAGAGATGTTGACGCGCAAAATGACACTAGCTTTGGCCCTGACAGTGGGGCTGGTCGCCGCCTTGGGTTTCGTTGGCATGGCTCAGGCTGCCGATGCTCCCGCCGCCACCGGTAAGGACTTGGCGCCGCTGCCGATCGAACTGCCCCAGCCGTATTTTGGAGGCACGCCCCTCGACTATTTCAGCCCGAACCTTGAAGAGAAGAGCTACAAGCCCCGCGAGCCGTACATGGCCCCCAAAGGCGCCTCGAACCTTGCAAAGGGCAAGACCGTCACGAGTAGCGACACGAACCCCCGCCTTGGCAAGCTGACGTTTGTCACGGATGGCGAAAAGGGCTATCAGAACGACTACCTGCTTGAGTTGGCGACCGGCGTCCAATGGGTGCAGATCGACCTTGGCAAGACCTCCGAAATATTTGCAGTGCTTGCCTGGCACTTCCATGCAGCCGACCGCGTGTACTTCGACGTCGTCGCCCAGGTTTCCGACGACCCCGAGTTTACGAAGGGCGTAACGACCATCTACAACAACGACATCGACAACTCCTCCGGCCTTGGCGTCGGCAAAGACAAGGAGTACATCGAGACGTACGAAGGCCGCCTCATCGAAGCGAAGGGCGCGAAGGGCCGTTACGTCCGCTTGTATTCGAAGGGCAATACGACCGACGACACGAACCACTACACCGAAGTGGAAGTGTACGGAAACCCCGCTGGCTGAGGGGGCGACTCCACGCAGTAAAGCCGGCACTTGAATGGATACAGAGGACTCGCGACGAATCCCTAACTGGTTAGTCCGGATCCTGATTCTTCTCGCGGTAGCCGGGGCCTTAGCGCTCCGGCTACCGCGTCTTGATTTACGGCCCTTCCACGGCGACGAGGCCAACCAGGCGATCAAGACCTCCATCCTGCTTGAGACGGGCGAGTACATCTACGACCCGGTCGACCATCACGGCCCCACGCTCTACTACCTTGCCTTGCCGTTTGCCTGGGCGCATGGCCAGACCACCAAGGAAAGCTTGACCGAATCCGCGCTTCGCCTCGAACTCGTGCTCGCGGGCGCGTGCCTCGTGGCGCTTTTGTTCCTGCTGCGGCAGGGCATCGGTAACAGGGCAACCTTGTATGCGGCGCTGTTGACCGTCATTTCACCCGCGCTTGTCTTTTACAGCCGCTTCTTCATTCAGGAAACTCTCCTCGTTCTCTTCACGTTCACGGCTATCGCGGCAGGATGGCGCTACACGCGCAGCCATTCCGTGGGCTGGCTTGTGTTGGCGGGGGCGTGCGCGGGGCTGATGCACGCGACAAAGGAGACGTGCGTACTCGCTTTCGCGTCGATGGCGGGGGCCACCGCGTGCACGTTTGCCTGGGCGCGTCTCCGGGACGACCGCATACTCGCGTTGCGCCGCCACGTCCGTCCATGGCCGATTGCAGCCGCTCTCTTGGCGGCCGTAGCCGTTTCGGTGCTTTTTTATTCGTCGTTCTTCACCCATTGGCGCGGCGTGCTGGACAGTCTCCTGACCTACAGCAATTACGTGCAGAAGGCCGACGGCAGTCCCATCCACGACAAGCCCTGGTACTACTACCTGAAGTTGCTCGCGTTCACGCACAACGGCGCGGGTCCGTGGTGGAGTGAAGGACTCATACTTGCACTTGCGGCCTATGGAGTCGTGGTCGCGCTCGCGCGGCCCAAAGGCAACCGGCTCGTTCAGTTCTTGGCTTTCTATACGATGCTGCTCACCGCCGCGTATTCGCTGATCGCGTACAAGACCCCTTGGTGCGCCATCAACTTCTTGCAACCCATGATTCTGCTGGCGGGCTATGGCGCCGTGGCTCTCGTCGTCTCGTTGCGCTCTCGCCGCAGACTCCAAGCGGTGGCCGTCTTGCTGCTTGCTGTTGCCACGTGCCATCTTGGTGTTCAAACATTCCGCGCAAACGGCGACTACTGCGCCGATCCGCGCAATCCCTACGTGTACGCGCACACGTCCACGGCCCTAATCCGGCTTACGGACCGCGTCGAAGACATCGCCAAAGTTAGCCCCGAAGGGCGCGGCCTCCTCGTCCGCGTGATCGCCCCGGATGGCGACTACTGGCCCTTGCCGTGGTACTTGAGGAAGTTCTCGAAGGTGGGGTATTGGCCGAATGTTCCCGACGACTGCGACGCACCGGTCATCATCGCGCCGCCTCAACTCTATCCGGAGGTCGCCGCACGCTTGCGCGACAAGTATCAGACCGAAACCTATACGCTACGCCCCGG
>JBAZRU010000324.1:0-7708 GCA_041662805.1 Candidatus Hydrogenedentales bacterium
TCACGAGGCGCATGTTGGGACACCACACGTCCACGTATGGCGCGATGCGCTGGTAGTCGCGCCACGACAGCCCCGGCACGGGGTCGGTGTAAATCCGCATTTGCGGGTCAGCCTCGCGAAAGAGCGTCGCGGCGGCGAGAAACACCGGGATGCGCGGACCGTAATCAAGGCCGGGTTCGTCGACGGGATAGAGCGCGTAATCCTTGTAGTCGATCCCCGCTTCCTTCAGGTGATCGCGAAACGCGCGCAGGTAATCGATCTGTACGGCGTGCCGCGCCGTATCGTCGACCGCGTCCTTGAACTCGATGGCCGGTTCCGCGACGTGAAACAGCAATTGGCCTCGGCCTTTGACGCGCGCCAACTCGGCGTCGAACTCGGTCCAATCGAACGAAAGCTCACCACCTTCAAAGACAGCCTTGGCCGCCACGTTGCGGGGGAACACGTTCACGCCATGCTGGGCCATGCCATCGAGCACGGCCTCGGTGTGGGTCGGAAACCACGTATTGGGGACGTAGTCCCATGTGCAAAGCGTGAGCGGGAACGGACGCGTCATGCGCAGGTCGACTACGTGTATCTTAAGCGGGAGCGTCAAGTCCGGCGCTTCCTCGCGCAACGGGCGCATCCTGATCTTGCCTAAGTATCTTCCTGGCTCCGCGTTGGTGGCGTCGATGCTCAACCATAGTTTGGCGGCGCGCTTCGCGGGGACGTCGAGAAGGCCGGCATCGCCTAGCAACGGCAAGGCATCGGCAGCGGATTCGCCGTTCACCGTGCCCACGCTGACGACGTTTCGTAAGGTGATTGCTCCGGCAAATGCCTCGCCATCGTCGCGCTTCAATGCGTCAATTTCTACACGCGCGCGAATGGGCGCGTCGAGTCTTGCCGCGACGATAAAGGCGCCTTCATCGATCTCTCCCACATACACCGGACTCACCTCGATCATGGCGTAGATGACATCCCTTTCGTCGCCGTCAAGTCGCGCCCACTTGAACTCGGCGGGTGAAGGTCGAAGTCTCGTCTCGTCGAAGGACGCATACGGCAGCGCTGGCCATGCGACAAGGGGCGTGGCTTCCTTCCAATCAGAGTGGCCGCGCGCAACTTCCTTGTCCGCCGACTGCCGGTGGCTACGATTGGGGAAATTCTCGGCTAAAGATACGTGCACCTTTATCTTCTCTTTCTTCGAAGTGCTTTGGGGAATTTCCAGCGAGATTCTCGTCCTCGAAGAAGCAGCGCCAGCAATGATCCTCGGCGTATTCGGGCCGACGATTTCCTCCACGTTCACGACAACACATGCGCCTCGCGGGTTAGCAACAACAACGGATGGGAATGCCCCTTCGGATTCAGGGTCCGCGAAACCGATCCCGGCCTCCTCTTGCGAATTCAACAAGTCCGATCCGTCGGGCCCGACAGACCGCTCCGACACGTTCTGCGGCGAGTAGGCGGAACCGGGCGCACCCGGCGCATACCGATGCGCCAACAACGTACCTGTAATGAACACCGCGTCCTGCGTGTCCGGCCGCGTGCCGTCTACCAACACTGGAAATCCGTTGACCAGACCGCCGACATTGATCTGATCGACGCGGTGTCCATCCAGATCGATGGCGTACGCCCAATTGTTGTACGTGGCCACAAGAATCTCCGATGGGGCCTCGCGGTTGACGTTCAGCACTACCGGGCGCGCACGGTTCTTCGCCCGGAACAGGTGCGTCCACAAGTGCTTTCCCGTGGAGTCGAAAGCGTAGAGGTTTCCCCACAACCCGGTGCACACCACAAGCGGCTCCTCGGGGTCGCGCGGAATGACCGTAATCGAACAATCGATCTCGTCACCGATTTCCGCCGACCACGCAATCGCGCCTGCTTCATCCAGAGCGTGCAGCTTGCCCGCGCCCGCACCGCAGAGAATCAACTGCTTATCCTTCAATGAAAGCAATTCCGCCCGGGAGAGGATGCGTCCACTAAGGTCACGCTGCCACACGGCGTTGCCGTCCAGATCGAGACAATATAGGGTGTTTTCGACGGGGATAAGGATGCGCGGCGCATCCGCCATCCGCGCGAATTGGGGAAACGTCCGGCATGCGCCGGGGAAGGTCTTCGTCCACACGACCGATCCGTCTGCTTTCACACAGGTTACCGCGCCGGAATTGTCGCCGATGACCAATCGCGTCTCGCCGTTGGCGTCAAACACGAGGGGTGTCGCCCGTGACCACGTGGTCTCACCCGACAGCTTGTAACGCCACACTTCCTGATACGCGGCGTCCAACGCGATGAGCAATCCTTCGACACTGCCAAACACATACCGCGCGCGGGCATCGCCGGGAATCAACGCGGGCGTAGATGTCCATCGCCCCTCCGGCAACGCCGCAACGAGACCATCCTGCCCCGCACCGATGTCTTTCCCATCCACGCCCCACCGCATCACCTCGCCGCCTGAATTCACCGCAAGCAGCTCCTGCCGCCCATCCACCTCCACCACCAACGGCCCCGCCTCGGTCTTGAATTGGCCTGCGGGCTTGGTCCAGACGTGGTCCATGGCGTGCGAAAAATGAGCCGGAGTAATTAGAAGAATTATTAGCATACGGCGGAGACAACTCGTCTTCGACAGACTCTTGGTATAGACTTTCAAGAAGACCATTCCCTATGCGTGTCCTTAAGCCTTAGTTGGCTCCAGCCAAACTAACATGTGATTCTTGCCGTATTTTGGCACGCGCTCATTGGGGTTGAGCCCATCAATGCGAAGGTTCCCCGCCTTCCTCCATTCCTCTATCCATCCAAAGATGTCAGAGCGCCAAACAAGAGGGTACTGAAGAGAGTACGCCCAGAATTCATCAAATGGAGACCTCTCCTTCTCCTTCAGTCTTCTGAGAAGGTCCAAACGAGAGTTCTTCAATTGTTGCTCACGCAAGTGCTCGTAGTACTCCCATCTACCTTGGATTTCTTCAAAGCAGAACAGTTCGCCTTGACCACTGTGAAGAGGCCCCTTCTGTTGAGCAGTTATACGGGCCTCCTCCATCACACCCATGGCAACTTTCTCGGCCTTTCTGAATTCTTCAAGACCTCGAATATTCCTTGTGCCATAGACCAAGTGGAAGTGCTTGCAGTCCATGTCGCGGTGGATAACATATGCCAAACCTACATATTCGAAAAAACCCGACTTCTTCAACTCTTCACAGTAGACTCTCACCATCGCTTCTTCAAAGTCGCACTCAGAAAAGGAGTATTCTATGGCTTCCAAGAAATCCGGGCGGCCGTACAAGTCGGCAAACTGCCCCGCATATTCAGGCACGCGAATGAACCTATTGATGTGATACGACATGAAGTTAATGAGCACTTCGGATCTTCTGCCTTCCAGCAATTGTCGAATGGAAGACATGTCGAACCCCGTCCACCCTTTAGGATCGATAAAGTAGAAGGCGAAAGTATCGGGTTCGCTCTTGACGAACTCAAGGATTTCCGGAATTGCGTCCACGAAGGAGTTGTTGAGCACATTGATTTCTATGTCAGGAATGCCTACGGCAAATTCCTGAAGAATTCTGGCTGCCCGAGTATCTCGTTCCACAAAACAACACCGTAAGCGCAGGTCTTTCCGTTGAGGCGATTCCCTCAAATGCTGACTTGCATTCTTCAACTCATTGATTGCAATGCCGAATGAGGTGTCCGACCGCGCAACGTCTCTTGACTCCCAAGGGCCGGAGAAGCAATCAACATACGTGATTGAATTGCACCAACTGCCGATGATGTGCGCGAATCTCTCTAGATATGTCTTGAGGACCACGTGCTTGACCAGAGTCTGTTCGCGATCGGTGTAGAGACTTGAGATTTCCATTTGTGCAGTCACTCCCCCAGGGAAATTAGAAACTGCGGAACTTGCCCTAATTAAGCAGGCATAGCACTATAGGACTTTCCATTCAGTATACGTCCTGTACGGTGCTTATTCACCCCGCCCCACTGCTTGAAGAAGAACGGTACACGAGCGTGGACGCATTGCTGCTGGATGTCGGTTACCCATTCTTCTTTCATAGCGCGTGCGCCGGGGCCGGATTCGCCGCCTACGATGACCCAGTGAATGCCGTCGAGCGGGAGTCCGGGGAGCGGGCCAAGCAGGGGTTCGAGAGAGAGAAAGCGAACCTGTGCGGGGATCTTCTTAAGGTGGTCAATGCGCCCGAGGACACGCCGGTTCTCGACGCTGGTCCCCATCCAGATGTTGGGTGTCCAGCGGAGTTGTGAAGCGTAGGCCGCCGCGTTCTCGGGCCGTTTCGTGAGGACCTGAAAGCGGTGCTGGCCGCACTCGTTCATGACTGCGAATACGCGCTGGATAAACTCGAGCGGCACGTCTTTGTGGAAGAGGTCGCTCATCGAGTTCACGAAGATAAGGCGGGACTTCTTCCACTGGCGAGGAAGGTCAAGTCCCTCTTCCTGGAGGGTTAGCTTAAACCCATCGCGATACTGTGGCACCCCCATCGCTTGAAGCCGCTTCGCCATGCGCTCGGCATAGCAGTGCTTACATCCCGCGCTGACCTTGGTGCAGCCGGTCACGGGATTCCACGTCGCTTCCGTCCATTCGATGCGCGTTCCGTTTGCCATGCTATCCTCTTCGAAGAAAGAATACTGATTATGAATTCAGCGTGCAATCCAGCAAATTCAATATATTCATCATGCCGAGGTCCAGCGACAGGAGGCAAGCCTCAATGCGGACTTTGCAGGGACTCTGATGCCTTCGTTCATCCAGCAATAGTCCCAATGCTCGGTTCACGACAGTAGTGTATAGTCCCGCCCTTGAAGGCCATCCGAACGCCGCTCCGAACTGCAAACAGCTGTTCCAATACCCAGCACACCCAAACGTCTTTTTGCAGGACTTGTGCTGAACGGCCCATCCTAGCCGATAACGTAGTGAGTATGTCTCCCTGTTCTTCCAAAGGCAGGCGCAGGAACTCAAGCACGGCTCCGCCTCCCCCCATGGCGCATAAATGCGTCATGCATCCATCCCGGCATCAGGAACGATACCGACATCAATGCCGTGAATTCCTCCGGCGTCAGTTGGGCGTGCACATGCTCGATAGTCTTCGCGTCGACCGCGTCTTTGCCAAGGTACCATAAAGCCGTCAAGGCGACACCTGCCGGTCGTCCCGCCAAGGCGAGTTTGCGCGGGCTGACGTGTTTAAGGACAACCTCCATTTCGCCCAAACGGAAGCGGCGGTTGGGACCGCTGGTGTAGAAGATGGGACGATTCGGGACTTGCGTGGTAAATCCCATGCGACGGGCGGCCTCGGCCCCGTGAACTTGAACGGCACTTCCAGTCTCTCGGGCGATTGCTTCCGCAACCTTCATCGGTTCCGGGAAGACCTCGCCGACGTAGGGATTTCTCTTGGGCCGTGTATAAACACCTCGTGCGGGACGGGTTAGGATGCCCACTCGCACCAGCCGCGCAAGCGCTTGATCCACGGCTGCCCGGCCACCGTAAGCCAGGAACTCCCGCAGCATAATGGGATGCCCTAACGGGTATTGCAGCACTTTTTCCCTGATGCTCTCTGTCGTACTCATTGCCAAACCCTTGATGTAAGAAAGTATATCATTTTTTCTGACATCATGCGAATGTGAAATACTCTTTGCCCTTACCGCGAGAAAGCCCCAGGAATCCACCGTGCTCGCCGAAAAAGAAAGGCTGGCTGAGCCCAAGGGTTCAGCCAGCACTAGAATTCGAATCGGCGGAATAGGCGACGCTCCGCCTACTTCCCCGCTTTCACCTGCGCGCGGATGAGGTTGAGCGCGCCGCCTGCTTTGAACCACTCGATCTGGTTCTCGTTGTAGGTGTGGTTCACGGCAAAGGAGTCGCTCGTGCCGTCGCCGTGGTGGAGTGTGACGGTAAGCGGCTTGCCGGGTGCGAACCCCGTCAGTCCGGTGATGTCGATGAGGTCATCCTCGCGGACTTTGTCGTAGTCGGCTTTGTTGGCGAAGGTGAGTGCGAGCATGCCCTGCTTTTTGAGGTTGGTTTCGTGGATGCGCGCAAACGACCGCACGAGGATGGCGCGCACGCCGAGGTGGCGCGGCTGCATGGCCGCGTGTTCGCGCGACGACCCTTCCCCGTAGTTCTCGTCGCCGACGACGACCGAACCGATGCCCTTTGCCTTGTAGGCGCGGGCCGTCGCGGGGACTTCGCCGTACGCGCCTGTGAGCTGATTCTTCACGGTGTTGGCCTGGTCGTTAAACGCGTTGATCGCGCCGATAAACGTGTTGTTCGCGATGTTGTCGAGGTGTCCGCGATAGCGCAGCCACGGCCCGGCCATGGAGATGTGGTCGGTCGTACACTTGCCCTTCGCCTTGAGCAACAACCGCAGTCCCTTTATGTCCGCACCTTCCCACGTGGCAAACTGATCGAGTAGTTGCAGGCGTTCGGACGTGGGGCTCACATCGACCCTCACGCTGCTGCCGTCTTTCGCGGGCGCGAGGTACCCTGGGTCTTCGCAAGCAAACCCCTTCGCGGGCAGTTCTTCCCCGGACGGCGGATCGAGTCTTACCGCCTGGCCCTCTTCGTTAATCAATGTGTCGGTCAACGGATTGAAATCGAGGCGGCCCGCCAACGCCAGTGCCGTCACCATCTCCGGCGACGCCACAAATGCATGGGTTTTCGCGTTGCCGTCGTTGCGCTTTGCGAAATTGCGGTTGAACGACGTGACGATCGTATTGGGCTGGTCGTTGCCGCCGGTGCGGTGACGCGACCATTGGCCGATGCACGGCCCGCACGCGTTCGCCAGCACGACGCCGCCGATGGCCTCGAAGTCCTTTAAAACACCGTCGCGCTCGACGGTGTAGCGTACCTGCTCCGATCCCGGCGTAATCGTGAATTCGGCCTTGGCCTTCACGTGCTTTTCTGCCGCCTGGCGCGCCAACGACGCCGCGCGCGTCATGTCTTCGTACGACGAATTGGTGCACGAACCGATGAGGCCAACTTCCACCTCAAGCGGCCAGCCCTTTTCCTTCGCGGCCTTGCCCAACTGCGAAATCGGCCACGCGAGGTCGGGCGTGAACGGCCCATTGACCAGCGGCTCCAGTTCGCTCAGATTGATTTCTATGACCTGATCGAAATACTTCGCGGGGTCCGCGTACACCTCGGGGTCGGGACGCAGATGGTCGCGCACGGCCTCGGCTGCCGCGGCCACGTCGGCGCGGCCCGTCGATTTCAGGTACCGCACCATGGAATCGTCGAATGCGAACACGGACGTTGTAGCGCCGATTTCCGCGCCCATGTTGCATACGGTGCCTTTGCCGGTGCACGACATGCTCTCGGAGCCGGGGCCGAAGTATTCGACAATCGCGCCCGTGCCGCCTTTTACCGTGAGGATGCCCGCGACCTTGAGGATCACGTCCTTCGACGAGGCCCATCCGCTCAGTTTGCCCGTCAGATGCACGCCGATCAGCTTCGGCCATTTGAGTTCCCAGGCCATTCCCGCCATCACGTCTACGGCATCCGCGCCGCCCACGCCGATGGCGCACATGCCGAGTCCGCCCGCGTTGGGCGTGTGCGAGTCGGTGCCGATCATCATGCCGCCGGGAAACGCGTAGTTCTCCAACACGACTTGGTGGATGATGCCCGCGCCGGGTTTCCAGAAGCCGATGCCGTACTTATTCGAGACCGACGTCAGGAAGGCGTAGACCTCCTTGTTCACGTCGAGCGCCTTGACCAAATCGTTCGCCGCGCCGTGTTCCGCAGATCGGA
>JBAZRU010000325.1:0-7703 GCA_041662805.1 Candidatus Hydrogenedentales bacterium
CGGAGGAAGTGAGGAAAGCTGGTTTTTCTGGAGGTGAAGTCTCGTCAATGCCGTAAGTTGACCGATCTCTGTGGGAAGCGTGGAAAGTCGATTAGCGGAGAGAAAGAGCGTGATCAGTGAGGTGAGTTGGCCTATCTCTGGCGGAAGTGCGCAAAGCCGATTCTCCCCGAGGTCTAGATGTCTCAGCTCAGGTAATTGGCAGATCTGTGGTTGAAGCGAAAAGAACTGGTTCTTGTGCAGGAATATCTCCGCCAGTGTGGTGATTTGGCCGATCTTCGGCGGAAGCGCCGAAAGCTGATTCTCGCTGAGGTTCAGGGTCATCAGTGTGGTGAGACGACAGATCTCCGGCGGAAGCGTGGAAAGCCGATTAGAGTGAAGGTCCAGTTCCGTCAGTGAGGTGAGCTGGCCGATCTCCGGCGGCAGTGTAGAGAGTTGATTCCTTCCAAGGAGCAGGGTCGTCAGTGCGCCGAGCTGGAAGATCTGCGGCGGAAGCGTGGAAAGCAGATTCTCTCCAAGGGACAGCTGAGTCAGTTCAGTGAGCCGGACGACCTCCGGCGGAAGCGTGGAAAGCTGGTTTCTCTGGAGGTAAAGCCTCGCCAATTCGGAAAGTTGACCGATCCCTGGAGGAATCGTGGAGATCTGATTCTCGCCGAGGTCCAGCGTCTTTAGTGCAGTGAGGCGGCCGATCTCTGGCGGCAGCGCGGAAAGCCAATTGTCGCGAAGCAGCAATATCGTCAGTGCCGTAAGCTGGCCAATCTCCGGCGGAAGCGCGGAAAGTCGATTATAGGTAAGGTCCAATTTCGTCAGAGCAGTGAGGCGACCGATCTCGGGTGGTAGCGTGGAAAGCTGATTGCCAAAAAGGTCCAGCGCCCGAAGCAGTTTCACTCCTGGCTCACCTAGGAGTCTCTGGAGGTCATCTCCCTGAACTCGGCAGTCGCTTAGGACTAGCTCTTTCCAGCCGCTGCTTCTGGCCTTGGCGATTCTCTCCGCGATCTTCCTGGATGAATACCCCGACGCAGATGTCCACTTCGCCATCTTTATTGCCTTCTCCCTCTACGCCTATGTCCCGTCCTTTCCGGTCTGTCCTGCTGCGCACCCGCACCGCGATCCTCTTGGACCGCTCCCTCCGCCAAACACGGCCCATCCGCGCGATTCGCCTCATCTCGGGTATTCCAGCAGCATTCCGGGAACATAGGCTTTTCAAGAGGATAACGTCAAGTTCGGCAAGCCGTCTGTCAACGCAGCCTAGAGTTGCGTGAGCTTGCAGCGTTGTACCGCCGGCTTCCAGCCGGCTCTTCGCCAACAAACACCCCGCTTGCTTCAGACCTACGGCTCCAGCTCTTTCTTTATCGCCCGCTCCGCCTGTGCATCCGCCTCGCTCAACGTGGCCTGCACGTCGGCGTTCTCCACGAGAATCTTCTGAAAAGCTGTGTCGAACGCATTCCGCACCGCAGGCGACATGTTCACGGAGAAGTCCCCGCGCACGTGCGGCAACGCATCATGGATCACCCGATACCGCGGGTCTAGCAGCAAGTCCTTGGCCATCTCCTGCGCCTCCTTCGTAAACGCGAGATACCCCGTGCGTTTTGCGTAGTAGGCAATCTGCTTTGTGTCGAGCATGAATCGCATGAAAGTCCAAGCTGCTTCGCGCTTGGCCTCGGGCGTCGACGCCAACATGACGATGCCACCACCGCCCGGAGCATACATCTTTCCTTTAGCCCCCGCCGGATAATTCGCCACGCCCGGAGTGAACTCAAGAGGCCTCCCGAAGACCTCGCCGAACGCGTCCTGCGAGTCCAGGATCATCGCCGCATGCCCGTTCAAGAAGGCCGCCCGATGTCCCCCCGACGCCTTGTCAGGCAAAACGGCGCTTCCCTCGCGAACGAGCGCTTGTATCTGCGTCAGCAGTCGCACCACCACCGGATCGTCCAATGTAATGTTGTCGTAATCGCGCGTCGTCAGTTCGCCGCCCTCTGACCAGACCATGGAGAACAGCGGCCACGTGATATTCCAGAACGCCACGCCGTATCGCTCCACATTGCCTGACGCATCGCGTTTGGTCAGGCGGCGCGCCTCGTCGAAAAACGCGTCCCACGTCGCAGGAGGTTCGGTTATCCCTGCTTCCGTAAACGCGTCTTGGTTGTAGTAAAGCACGGGCACAGCCACGTTGAAGGGTAGCCAATAGATGCCGTCGCCTACCGCCCCTGCATTGGCAAGCGACTCCGGCCATCCGGTCATGTCGATGCCGTTCGGTCCAGTCAAATAGGGTTTGAGATCGACCAAAGCGCCCGACTTCGCGAATTGCCGAATCTCGAAGGTCCCAAGCTGGCTTACTTCGGGCCCCGAGCCTCCCGCAAGCGCCGTCAGCAGCTTGGTCGCGAGGTCCGAGTAACTTCCCTGGAATTCTGAGGTCACGTGAATTGCGGGCGTGATTGCATTGAACTGGTCAGCCAATTCGTCTTGCGCCTCGCCCGACGCGCCGGTAAGTGTGCGCCAGTACGTCACCGAAGCGCTGCTGTTATCGGGAGTCTGATTGCCGCACCCGCTAAAGATCAGCGTGGCCACACCACAGATGAGTAGAAGGAACGGGGTTCTGCGCGGCATGTGCAGCAAATGGAAGGAACGCAGGTTTCCACGTGGCGCGGAAATGGTCTATGACCCCCGAACGACGACGAACTCGGCCAATCCAAGCATCGCGTCGCGATACACGCTGTTGGGCACTGACGCAATGGCCGCACGCGCCTCCTCGACATACTCGCGTGCAATCTGCTCGGTCCGCTCGCGCGCGCCTGTGGTTTCCAGCATTTCGGACACCCAGTGCCGGTCCGCCTCGGAGAGATTGCTTCCCTTCATGGCGTCCAGTCGCTCGTTGCTCGTGGCGTCCAACCCTTCCCTCATGAAGAGTATCGGAAGGGTCTTCTTTCCCTCCACGATATCGCCGAACGCGGGCTTGCCCAGGGTGGCCGGGTCTTGAGACAGGTCCAAAAGGTCATCGACCAACTGAAACGCCACGCCGAACGCGAGACCGTAGGCATGCAAGTCCGCCCTCGGCGTGCCCTCTATCAGGCATGCAGGCGTGCTGCACGTTACCGCGAATAAGCTGGCCGTTTTCTGGCGTGCAAGACTGACGCATGCGTCCTGCGAAAAGTGCTCCGGCCCCAGCCCAAAGTTGGTGAGCTCGCCTTCCGCCATTTCGCGAACGGAACCGATGGCGTTGGTAATCACGGAGCAATTATCGTATACACCCATGATACTGATTGCGCGCGCCACGAGATAATCGCCGCCCAGGACCGCCGTGTGGTTGTCCCACATCGCGTTCAACGAACGCATGCCATGACGCAAGTCGGCCCCGTCAATCACATCGTCGTGCGCCAAGGCCGCAAGGTGCAGCGTTTCCATGGCAGTCGCCAACGGCACGAAACGAGACGTGTCCCCTCCGCCGATTGCCCCCGCCGACAGCAGGCACAATGCGGGACGCAACATCTTTCCCCCGGCTCGAGGCTGGGGGACATCGTTACCATGGACAAGATGCAAGGCCTCCGACCACAGTTCACTCACGGAAGAGCGAACGGCGTCTAAGTCCTTTTGAATGGGCCTATAGAGAGCATTTAGCGTAGTAATCGTCTGCATCTCGTCGGATTGTAGCATGACCACGGCGCATCGTGCGAATCGAGCACTGGAGCTCTCGCACCATCATGAAATCGCGCCCAAAGCGCCTTGGAACCACCTCCGGATTTCAAGCGAACACACGCCAGGATTTCTCGCGGCTTGAGTATTGGCAAGACTTGCGATGGAATTCATGCGACTCTCCGCGGACAGAGTGTGCTGCGCTCGAATGCGCTAAAACTCTCGCTTGAGCCGCTCCAAAACGTCCAGGCCACGCTCGATCACGCGATCATCCGCCGCGAAACTCAGCCGGAAATGGCTCTTGCGTTCGCTGAAAACCGACCCCGGTATGATCAGCAAGCTGTTTTCGATTGCCTTCTTGACGAACGCATCGCCGTCGCCTCCAGGCGCTTCCGGAAACGCGTAGAACGCCCCGCCAGGTTTCGTGAGCGAATACCCCGCTCGCTCCAACCCCGCCACCACTAAGTCGCGCTTGCGCCGGTAAGCCGCAATCTTCTCCGACGTGTCTTGATGCAGCGACACAACTGCCGCCTTTTGTGCAAACGACGGCGCGCAAACGAACGTATATTGTTGCAACGTGTTCATCTCGTTGATGATTTCTTTCGGTCCGGCGGCGTAGCCGATTCGCCACCCCGTCATTGCCGCCGATTTCGAAAATCCATTGAGAACGATCGTGTTCTCGTACATCCCCGCCATGCTTGAAGGCGCGGCATCATAGGAAAATTGGTCGTAGATGTCATCCGTTATGACCAGTAAATTGTGCTTCTTCGCGACTGCCGCCAAGTCCAACATCTCATCCCGCGTGAGCGTGACTCCGGTGGGATTCGACGGCGAGTTCACAATCAGCACCTTGGATTTCGGCGTAATCGCCCGCTCCACGGCTTCCGCCCGAAGCTTGAAATCGGGATACGTATCGACGAAATTGCAGACGCCTCCGAGCAAGTTCGTCAGGTGCTTGTACATCACGAAATACGGATCGGCGACGATTACCTCGTCTCCCGGATTCACCGTGGCCATCAGGGCAAGGAACAGTCCCCCCGAAACGCCGCCCACGATCATCGAGTTCTCGATGGTCGCATTGAACCGGCGTTCGTAATACGCAATGACCTCTTCCCGCAGTTCGTCGATGCCCCACGTCTGCGTGTATCGATTGAATCCCTTTCGGATCTGCTCGATGGCGACTTCCTTGACCTCGTCGTCCACATCGTAATCGGGCTGGCCAATGCTCAGGTTTATGGGATCCTTGAGGGTCGCAGCCAAAGCGAACACCTTGCGGATGCCGCTCGAATCAATGCGCCCCATGCGTTCGGCTATAAAACTCATACCTGCTCCTCGACTTTGAAATATCCCCAATTATGACATACTTCATGCACAACGCCACAGGCGCCTATGTGCCCAAAGGCAACACAAGCCCATCCGTCGCCGCGATGACTTCAACACCCAATTCATCCGTCAGCGAGGCCGCCACGCGTTCCGGCCCCTCCTCCAGCATCGACAATCCGAAGTGCGTCAGTACCACTTTGCCCGGCGCTGCATTGCGCACGATACGCCGCACGTCGTCCACGCACAAGTGTAGGATCGTCGGGTGCGGCGGTTCTTCCAGGAACGTGACCGACACAACCAGCACGTCTACGCCGGTATACGACGCTTCGAGACCATCGAAGTACTTCGAGTCGACAAGGAAACCGCACTCTGCTCCATCTACATCGAAAATCACGCCATGCGTTTCGACGCCATGATGATGGGGCGCGGACGTCCGAAAGGGAACGCCCTCGAATGTGTACCGTGATTCGGCCTCCAAAGGTGTTATCGTGTCGAGAAACGTGCGCAGATAATGGAGCACGACGGGATTGTCGCCTTCCAAGCACGAGTGTGGCGCGAACAAGGCCCCGCGCTTCTGGTATCCGCCCGCCGTCATCCCGTCTATCAGAATGTTCACGTCGTTGCAGTGGTCGATGTGCCCATGGGTGACCACGATAGCATCCAGCGTCGCCGGATCGATTGGCGGAGAGGCCATCGCGCACCGAACCAAGGCCCCCGGCCCCGGGTCAAGGTAGATTCTTCTCCCTTTCAATGAAAGAAGAATTCCTGCCGACGCGCGCAATTGGCGCGAGACTACCCAGCGCGAGCCCGCCGTTCCCATGAAGCGGATGCAGTCAGTGTAAGGTGATGGCGTATCCATGGCACTTTCTTGAATGAATTGGTGCGCCACCATACGGCATGGATTTGGGGTGATGCAAACGGGGTAGGGACGTTTCGCCGAAACGTCCTAGAACCACGAACCGTCTTCTGGTCCGTTTGCGCTGCTCCTACTTTGCAGACGCCTGATACGCCTCGAACAGCGAACCAAGCTTTGCCTTTTTCGCATCGCCCTTGTGAATTACAAGCCGATACCGCAGTGTGAACGACTCACCCGCCTTCAACGTGTGGGCATCATTGTGAGGCCAAGACGCCCCGAGAAATGCGTAGTGCCGGAAGATCCACCCCGGATGCGGAAACCCAGGATTGGACGGATGCTGAAAGATAGCTACCCCTTCCGCGCGCTTGCTCTTTGGTCCCTTCCACGCAATATCAGCCCAAGGCGTCGGGCACGTCAATGCATCTTCCGGGATTACGCCGGAGGCCGCGGTAAACGTGAATGGCTTGAACGCGTCGTCCGGGCGGAAACAGAAACCGCCGTATCCCTTCTTGTCTACCGGGGAACCCTGGAAGGTCATCACCTCGCCCGATACGTTCTCGAAAGTCAGCTCGAAGTCGATACACCGGTGCTTCTTTGCCACCGGCTCCACGGTGAAACTCACGTGTTCGCGAATCTTCGGCGCGGTCTCGCCGTCGTAGTACCAACCGCTTTCTACAGCAAAACGCGCCCGCTTTGCGGTCACGCTCTTTTCCACCCACTTCTCGAACACCGGTCTCGCATCGACTAGCTCCCACACATTGATCTTCCGCTCGCCCACGCTGCAATTCGGCCACGCCCAAAACACCCCGCGATGATGCCGGTGGTCCTCCGGGAAGTCCTGCGTGATGACGTTTCCATCCAAATCGTACAAGGGATGGATGTAGCACCCGCGCCGGAATTTCTGGTCTACACCCTCCGGCGCTTTCACTTCCGCCGCGTTGTACACGAGGACAGGTTTTCCACCGTCCAAGAGCACAACTTTTTGCGCGTCCTCCTGAATCGTGAAGTCTGCAACTGCCGGACACGGCATTGCTAACCCGACAAGGATTGCGCCCGCTACAACGGATGCTGCCAAGGATGGTGGAATTCGTATCATGTCGCCACTCCCGTATTCATGCCGCCATGCGTTGCTAGGCGGATTTGGATTGCTCAACCAACGTCATCAACTTCGTCTCGTCGACGGAGATCCCCAGACCCGGCCCCTTCGGAATCTTCACCTTTCCGCCGACAGGCACGAACGGCTCCGTAATTACGCTCGTTCCGAGGAACTGAGGACCGTTTAATGCTGCGGGGTACTTCAAACCAAAGGCCCCGTACAAAACCAGAGACGCTGCCAGCGACACATCCGGGTCCGTCAGGCCGCTGCCTAGGAACCACAACCCCGCGTTGTGCACGATCTCAATCTGTTCGCGCGCGGACACAAGCCCCCCGCAGCGCGCGGGCTTCATGGCCACGCCGTCGCAGCAATCGAGCTTGATGAACTCCATGAGGTCCGATGGCGAAATAACGCCCTCATCGAGAATAATCGGCAAGGCCCCCTGCTTCTTCAAATCGCGAAACCCAGTGAGGCGATTCGCGGGCAAGGGCTCTTCCAGCACGGCCATGCCCGCATCCGCCAACTTGGGGATGACGTCCATCGCCGTCGACAAGTCGTATCCGCCGTTCGCGTCGCCCCACAGGAAACCGTCCGGCGCAAGTTGCTTAACCATGCGGCAAAGTTCGATATCGAATTTGGGGTCCGGCGCAACCTTGATGTTAAAATTCTCGAACCCCTTCTCGCGTCCCTTCTGAATGAGCGGCTCGACTTCGTCGAGTGTCTTTGGGTTCAACGTCCAACTCAACAGCAATTCATCCGGCAGGGTGCGCCCCCATAATTCGGCGATGTTGCGTCCCGACG
>JBAZRU010000326.1:0-7699 GCA_041662805.1 Candidatus Hydrogenedentales bacterium
CCGAAACGCCAAGCACAACGATAAACCCGGCACCGGCCAGTCCCCATGCCAATCGGCGCGGGCTGAACCAGGAAGTCCGAGCCTCCCCGGCCTCCTCGCGCACATGCGCCAACACGCGCGTCGCGAACGCGGGTGGAACCTCGGGGGCTGGCAGGTTTCGCAGATGCATCGAGAGCGCCGACATCTGCGCATAGCGCCGCGCTGCCTCGGGATCTTGCTCGAGGATTCGGGCCATGGCGGCCGGGTCGCCTGCCTCGCCATCCAGGTAGGCCGACAGTTCTTCGTTTATAGAATCATGATTCATAGGAGTTCCCCCCCGAGTTCAATCAATCGGAGCCGGAGTTGCTCTCTCGCGCGCGCCAACCGGCTCTTCACCGTGCCCTTCTGGCACTGAACAATTTCCGCAATCGCCTCGTAGTCCAAACCTTGCAGCTCCCGCAGGACCAGCACTTCCCGATGTTCCGGAGACAAGTCCTCCATGGCGCGCTCGATAAGCCGTTCAATTTCTTTGTGGCGCGCGGCCTCGTCGGGACGGTAGCCCGTGTCTTCAACGAGCACTTCCGAGTCGTCTTCGCGCGTCATGGACTGTACCTTGCCGCGGCCTCGGCGGGCCGAATCGCGCAGGAAATTCAACGTGAGGTTCCGCGCCATGCCGAACAGGACCGTCGAGAACTTGGCATCCGGAGTCAGCCGCTGCAAATACCGGTACAACCGGACAAAACTGTCTTGGGCGATATCCTGGGCGTCTTGTTGGGACCCGGCCATGCGGAAGCAGAAATGGACCAAAGGCCGTTCGTACCGATGGACCAACTGCCCGAAGGCGTCCATGTCGCCCGAGCGCGCTCGCGCCACCAATTCCCAATCTGTCAGGTCATTCATCCGTCGCGGCGCCTCGACCTCATAAACTTCAACACCAAGGGGAGAGCGAAGTTCCCTGACCCGTCTCGGGAAGCGGGGCCGGAGACATAGGCCTCCAAGCCCCCCGAAGTTGTCTATTACGCCGGCTTAACCCGGGGCCCATCGGCCGTATCTTCGAGTATCCATCCCTTTTCGGTCAATTCGGCGCGGATTGCGTCGGATCGCTTGAAGTCTTTGCTGCGCCGGGCTTCTTGACGCTCCTTGACCAAATCCAGCACCCAAGAGGGCGTTTCGGCCTTTTCCGGGGCAGCGAATAGCCCCGTCACCTGGTCCAAGCGATCAAGGAGGGCCATTGCCCGCTGCGCTCCAGAGGCACCCAGTTCGTGCTTGTCCAGAATGCGATTGACCTCGCGGACGAAGTCGAACACGGACGCAATGGCCCCGGATATGTTCAGGTCGTCGTCGAGCGCTTCGCCAAACGCAAGCTCGCAGTTGGCCGCTTCCTGCTCGATATCCGCCCCGTCGCCCCGGACTTCTTCCAGGCGGATGCGGAAATCGCGGATTCTGCGCAGGGCCTCTCCGGCCGCTTCCAGACCGTCGAACGTGAAATTGCTCGGCTGGCGGTAATGCGTCTGGATAAGCGCCCAACGGATCGCCCTGGGGTCGTGGCCCTTCGCAACCAAGTCGCGCAGCGTGTAGATATTGCCCAGCGACTTGGACATCTTCTTGCCCTCGACGAATAAGTGCGCACTGTGCAGCCAGTACCGCACAAAGGGCTTGCCGGTCGCCGCTTCCGATTGCGCAATCTCGTTCTCATGATGCGGAAACATGTTGTCGATGCCGCCGCAATGGATGTCGAAGGTCTCGCCCAAGTACTTCATGCTCATGCAGGAACATTCGATGTGCCAGCCCGGGCGGCCCTTGCCGATCTCCGTTTCCCAGAACACCGCCCCGTCGTTCTCGTCGTAGGCTTTCCACAGGGCGAAGTCGCGCGCGTCTTCGGTCTCGTACTCATCGGAATCGACGCGCCCGCTGGCTCCGGTCTGGAGCTGCTGCATATCGAACTTGCTGAGCTGGCCATACTGGGGGAAAGCGCTCAACCGGAAGTAGATGCTGCCATCGACTTCATAGGTAAACCCCTTTTCCCGAAGCGACTTGATGATCTCCACCATCTCCTCGATGTGGTCCGTGGCCGCCGGATAATGCTCGGCGCGCTCGATGCCGAGGGTGTCGAGGTCCTCGAAAAATGCTTGGACATAACGGCCGGTCAGCGATTTCAGCGGCTCGCCGGTCTCGCGGCACGTCCGGATGATCTTGTCCTCCACGTCGGTCAGGTTCATGACGTGCGTCATCTTGAAGCCGCGATACTTAAGGTGGCGGCGCAAGAGATCCTCGAAGAGGAATGTGCGCAAGTTGCCGATGTGCGCGAAGTTGTAGACCGTTGGGCCGCACGTGTACATGCGGGCCTCGCCCGGCGTCAGAGGGGCAAAGACCTCTTTGGTGCGTGTCAACGTATTGTGAAAACGAATCGGCATGATATACCCCAAAATACTGGCCAAGGCCTCGTCGCAAGAATCCGCGAATTCTAGCGGCTGCAGGAGTAGGGGTCAAACGGCCCGCGGGATGTGGGGTGTGCGTCCCCAAAGTGGGTGCGGGCAATTCCCCCTGAGAATCGGCAAGTGCCTGTAGATGCTCGGATACAGATTCGGAGATCCGTTGAGGATACGTTCCGTTCGGGCATGGCCCGCTCGCGAGTTCCCGCCACGTTGAATCGCGCAGGCAGTGACGACTGGGAGTCGGTGCAGTTGTTCATTTCCGCGGAACGCGTCGGCAGTGTGGTTCTACTCAAGATCGATTCGATCGGGTGACACCTTCTATCCCAACACGCCAGTGCCCCAGGCTCAAACTTGACCGGCACGGCTCGCCAGATTTCTCAGACATGCATAGGGGCAATCGTCAAGTCATTTGTTCAGCGGTTTGAGCTTGATGTTCTTGTACCAGCATGGACTGCCGTGGTCTTGTAGTCCGATGTAGCCGTGTCGCGGGTGATTTGTGTAGGCGATGTCGAACTTGTGTTCGGAGCCGTCCGGCCTGCCGTTCGGTTTGGTCCATTCGTCGAGATTCATAGACGACACCTGCTCCCCATTCACGACGGCCTCGATGCGACTGCCGTCGCACGTGATTTCCATGTGATTCCATTCGCCCACGGATTTCATAGCATTCTTCGTCGGCTTGACAAGATCGTAGATTGCGCCGGTATCGTAATAGCCGGCGTCGATAGAATCGATGACCTGTACTTCAATCCCGTTGTACCCGACATCTTTTCCCGGTCTTACGTCCAGGGGGAAAGTCCGCACGAAGACACCGCTGTTGCAACCCTTCGAGATCTTGAAGTCCAGCGCCAACACAAAGTCGGACCACTCCTTCTCGTGGATCATCATGTAGCCACCGCAACCGTGCGGATTGATTGAACCGTTCTCGACGGGGGTCTTGCTGGGCTTCAGATCGCTGGTCTTCCAACCGTCCAACGTCTTGCCGTCAAAGAGCAGAATCCAACCGTCGGCCTTCTCCTTGTTCGTGAGCGCGTTGTCTTCCGCCCTTGCTTGCATCGAGAAACCGAACAGCAAGAGCAACCCAACCGGCATTGTGGCCGCACGAATCCACTTGTCACACGTCATGATGCTTCGCTCCTGTCACGTGTTCCTTTTCCGCGTCCCAAAGCAGCGTCTTCTTCTGACGGTACGACTCCACGGCCATCTTGATGGCAACCATGGTTGCCGCGCCCAACTCGGCATTGCAGTGAACCATGTCTTTGCCGCGTACGGCGTCGATGAAGTTGCCTTCCATATCGCGCCGGCGCTTTGACGTCAGCGAGGCCTCGGCTTGGCCGCCGTTGGCCGCTTTGAACTCTTCCGCGAAATCGCCGTTCGCGGACATCTTGACCGGATCGCCCATATCCATCGTTCCATGCTTGCCGTAGATGCGGTCGGGAATCCCCGTGTCGTTCGTCAACGTGCTCACGAGAAAGATGGAGTGCTCGCTCGGATAATCCACGGTCATCATGAACATATCGGGGATATCGCGGCCGTCCTTTTCAACGTAGAGACCGCCGGACGCGTTGACGCGACAGGGATACTCGCCGTTCGCTCCCGCCAAAGAAATCAGCAATGGCGCGAGCTTGTGATAGAGAAGGTCCGTCACCACGCCGCCGCTGTAGGGCCAGTACTTGCGAAAACGGAAGAAATGGTCAGGCGTCCACTCGCGCTTGGGCGCAAGCCCCCACTTGTATCCGAGGAACATGTCCCAGTCGACGAAGTCTTCGCCGGTCCTCCCCGGCCCGGCGGTTGGGTCGATCTTCTGGTGCTCGTTGAACAAGCAGACCCGTGCGTTGCGGTTGTAGCTCGCCTGGGCCCACGTGGGTTTGCCGATGCGGCCCGCCTTGATGGCCTCATTGGCTTGCCAGAACCCGTCATCGCCCGTTGCCTGCGGTCCGACCTGTAGAACCTTCTTCGTGCGGCGGACGGTGTCGCGCAACGCCAGTGCCTGGGAAATGGTGTGAGACATAGGCTTCTCGACGTAGACGTGTTTACCCGCTTCCAACGCGTCGATGGCGATCTGGGCGTGCCAATGGTCCGGGGTGGCGATGAGCACGGCGTCAATGTCGTTCCGCTCCAGCAGTTCCCGGTAATCGAGATATCCATCGCCTTTGCAGATGTCCTGGGCGCGCGTCACCCTGCGCTTGTAAACGTCCGCGACCGCCAAAACCTTGATGTTGTCCTCTTCGCTGCGTTTCACGAGGCTGCCTACATGGCCTGTCCCCATGCCCCCGCAGCCGATGACCCCGAAGCCAATCCGGTCGTTTGCGCCCAAGGCATGGGCAGGCGCTATCGTTGCCGCCGCACACGCCGCCACTGTCGCCGTTTTCAGGAAATCGCGCCTGCTCGTCGTAGAGTATTCATGTGCGGAGTCCATGGCAGTCTTGCTCCATTGGCGTTGAAGTCTCGGCCCGTCATTTCCCCTCGGAATGCCGCGTACGTTTCATATGCTCCGGTTAAGTTTCCACGATGTCGGACGCTACGATGACCTCGACGCCCGCCTCGCGGAACGCTTCCAGCAATCCAACATCGGCTTTGTCATCGGTCACCAGCGTATCGATTGCGCCCAATGCCGCCACTTGGTACAGGGCGAACTTGCCCAGCTTGCTGTGGTCGGCAACGACGATGAGTTGGTGCGCGCAGTCGTTCATGGATTTCTTTGTGTCGGCAGTCAGAGGCGTGGGCGAGCATAGTCCTGCTTCAACGGACACGGCATCGGCCCCCAAGATGGCTTTCGCCACACTGAATCCGGCAAGTGACTTATTCGTCATCGAACCGACGGCCGTTCCGCTGACACGGTCGAATTCGCCGCCGACCATCACCACGGAGACGTCGTCTTTGGAGAGCAGCGCCTGGACCACGTCGAAGGACTTCGTGACCACGGAGACGTTCTTCGACGCGATGTGCCGTGCGACCTGAAACGTCGTGAAGCCTCCATCGAGCATGAGGGTGTCGCCGTCGTTTACGAGCCGGGCCGCTTCCCTGCCGATTGCTTCTTTCTCCGCGGGATTGACCCGGCGGCTCTCGGCAATCGTGGGTCCGAGGGCGACGTTCTGGGAAGGGGTCGCTCCGCCGCGCGTGCGTTCCACAAGGCCGCGCGCTTCGATGCGGGCCAGGTCGCGGCGCACGGTGGCCACGGAGATCCCCAGCGTTCGCCCGATCTCCTCGACCGACGCGCCCCCCCGGGTGTCCACCATTCCGACGATCCGTTCCCACCGGTCCGGCAGTAACCGACTCTTCAAGGCTTCCCCTCCTGCTTCTTGAAGCGCAGACCTCTCGTGTGCGATCTGGCGATTCGCCGACACTATAAGCAAATTGTGGCGAATTGTCAAGCAAAGCAAGCATAATATGCTTTCATAATATCGATTCCAGTCAATATATGATTGATTGGCCATCGCCAAGCGAGTAAGGTGTGACCGAATTACTTTCCTTGGACGTAGACTCCCAACGAACAAAGGTAATCTGGATACCATGTCAGAACTGGGCAGACGGACACGACTCAACCGCATCTTTAGCCACGCTTCCGGCCGCATCTTGGCCGTCGCGGCGGACCACATGATCAACTATCCCGTCGGCATGCCCGATGGGCTTCGGCGAATTGAAGAGACGATTGCGCGCATCGTCGATGGGCGGCCCAACTCGATCACGGTGAACAAGGGTGTCGCGACGCGGTGCCTGATTCGCTTCGCGGGGCGCGTCCCGTTCATCGTGCAACAGATGGCGCTCACGCCCGGACGCCCTGGTTACGCCGACCACGCGGACGTGGAGGAAGTTGTGGCGATGGGCGCCGACGCGATCGCGGTGAGTATCTTCGTGAAGGACGAGGGCGAGCTGGCCAACCTCAAGCGTCTGAGCGCCACGGTGCGCGAAGCGGAGCGCTTCGGGCTACCCGTCATCCCGCACATCTACCCTTTGACCACGCGCGATGGACAGCGCGTGCCGAGTAATGCGCCCGAGGACATCTTCTACGCAGTCCGCGTGGGCTTGGAAATGGGCGCGGACGTGGTCAAGGTGCCGTACACCGGCGACCCGAAATCGTTTGGTGACATCGTATCGGCGACGCCTATCCCCATTGTCACCTCCGGCGGCCCCAAGTGCGATACGCTCGACCAGGCGGTTGCCATGCTGCGCGACGTCGTGCGCAGCGGCGCGGCGGGAAGCGCAGTCGGGCGCAACGTCTGGGGATTTGATGACATCCCTGGGGCAATTGCCCTGCTCAAGGATGCGCTGGGAATTGGCGGGTAGCGAGCTATTGCACTTCTGGAGAAACACCGAATGGACTGAGCCTTGTTTCATTCGCCGAGGAGGTTCAGTCGTACGCGGTCATTTTGTTAAGTGGTAGCCATTTGCGGTCAAGCTCTTGATTACTGCGTTTCTTTGTCCAAGTGTCGCACCCTGCTCTTCCGCGAATAGCACTGCCTCATCGCGGGTTTGCTTAAGGGCGATCTTGTCTGAGCGCGACGGCAGCTTCCATGAGCGATGTGGTCCTCCGTCTATTTCCACGTACAAGTGGCCATTTCTGATGCCACTGCTTATTCGCCTCGTGGCATATCTCTGCCGTGGTCTTGGCGCACGACCACCATCAACCCCATTCACAGGACCGTTTCCCGAACCGGAAACTGCTGGCTCTTCCGGCTCTGGAGGAAGGGAGAATTCCCTCCGCAAAACGTCGTCTTCAGTCTCCCCGAATTTGCCGCGTTTCGCTATTTCCTGCCAAACACTTTCGGATACTTTGATATTTCGCATCTTTCGTCTCCTTACTGTATGCAGACCTTCTACTTGCGACCTTCTACTCGCAATTAAAGCATACACTTCTATAAAAGTCAAGCTTCTTTAAGCAGTATGCCTTATTTTGCTTACAACTTAATATGATAGCGGGAGATTCGGCGGAAGCGGAAAGGACTGCGACCTCTTAGTGTGACTAATCTCTCCTTGTTGTGGCAGGGTTTCCCGACCCTGCCACTCCCGCCGACCGTCAGGTCTCCTCCCCTCCCCGCGCCGCCCGCCCCGAGTGCAACGAACTCGCCCTATATATAAGGGACAACATACGAGGACCGAACGATGCCAAGACAATCCCATTCCCGGCTCCCGGCCGTCTGCGGCCGACGTCCAGACTTCGGAAACGGCGGCACCCCCCCTTGTATCGTCAAAACTGCACGGGGCCCCTGCCACGAAACGGGGCGCAGTGCCGCTTCCCGTTCCCACGCGGATTCCACCGCCGCCGCAGATGTTAACCGGGGGTACCA
>JBAZRU010000327.1:0-7686 GCA_041662805.1 Candidatus Hydrogenedentales bacterium
AAATAGGCCGAAGATCTCACCGGGATATACCGAAAGGGTCGCATCGCGGACTGCCAACACACGGCTTCCGCCCGAACCCTCGAATTCCTTCGAAAGGGATTCGGCGCGGATCATGGGCTGCGCACTTTCCGGCTCGGTCATGTTCCCGGTTCCCTGGCTGATTGCTGAGGTCGCGGATAGAGGGTCGCACTGATTCGCCACACCTGTCAAGCTTGGTGATGTGCTTGTATCCTTGGACGGTCGCGAGTACATTGAATTCCGTTGCCCCGCAGGGGCCAGTTTCGCGACGCCTGAATCCGGGTGGCGAATGCCCACTCGGGACGAGGAGGATGCACGATGCCGTGTCTTGTTATCTTGCTTGCGTTGATTGTGCCGCGAGTCACCTTGGTTTTTATGTGGTTGACGGGCTACTCGGGGCGCGCTTTCGAGAGTTGGCTTTGGCCGCTGGCAGGATTCTTCGTGATGCCATACACAACGTGTGCGTATGCCATCGGAATGAACAGTGCGGGTGGATTCAGAGGTTGGACGCTCGTGCTGCTCATTGTCGGGATCCTTTTTGACTTGGGCGGGCACGGTGGCAGCGCACGACAGACACGACGCCGCAGGGTTCGCCTGCTTGAAGGCAGGCATTGAGGAAGGAGACGAAGTGGGGAAGGCAACGGCATTAATTACTGGGGCGAGCCGCGGTATAGGGCGCGGGATTGCGCTCGAGCTTGCGGCTCACGGCTACGACATTGTCGGCGTCGCAACGAAAGCGGACCCGGCGAACACGGAATCGGGGCTGTACGAGGTCAAGGGGATTGTCGAATCCCTTGGGCAACGTTTTCATCCCCTGGCGGGGGACATCGCGAATGCGGCCGACCATGAGCGCGTGGTGCGTGAGGCCGTCGAGGCATTCGGGACCATCGATATCCTCGTGAACAATGCGGGCGTGGCCCCGTTGAAGCGCCTGGATATCCTGGAGACGAATCCAGAGAGTTTCGATCGCCTCACGAGCATCAACACGCGCGGCCCTTTCTTTTTCACCCAGGCCGTCGCAAAGCAGATGATTCAGCAAGTGCAGAGCGGTACGGGGTACAAGCCGATTGTCGTTTTCGTTACCAGCATTTCGTCGAACACAGCCAGCCCGAATCGGGCCGAGTATTGCGTCAGCAAGGCTGGGCTATCCATGACGGCGCAGTGCTTCGCCGTGCGGCTGGCTGAATACGGGATCAACGTCTACGACATCCGCCCTGGCATTATCGCCACGGATATGACCTCTGCCGTCAAAGAGAAATACGACCACCTGATAGCGGGGGATCTTCTGCTTCAGAAACGGTGGGGAACCCCCGAAGATGTCGGCAAGGCGATTGTAGCGCTCGCGGAGGGGTACTTTGCTTACGCCACCGGTGCGGTGATTGAAGTAGGCGGAGGGTTCGGCGTCGAGCGTTTGTAAGTAAGTCCGTACGCCACCCGATCACAGGGCAGGGTGGAAATGGCGGTCATTCGTGCTATCATGGCTCCAGCTAATGCAAGGCTGTGACCGGCGTAGGTGGTATCGAAATGACGACTCGCTTAACCCCTGCTTTCTTGTGTGTAGTTCTGGCTGTTTGCTCGACGACTCCGTTTTCCTCTGCTCAGGAATCCCCGCCGCCGCTTCCCGCTAATGCGAATCCCCCCGTTAGTTTCGAGAATGATGTGCACCCGCTGCTTGCCGAGCGTTGTTTCGAATGTCACGGCCAAGGGAAGCAGAAGGGCGGATTCTCGATGGAATCCCGGCAGGCCTTTCTTGATGGGGGAGAGACGGGCCCCGCGGTCGTGGAGGGCAAGAGCGACGAGAGCCTCCTGATTCGAATGGTCACCGGTCTTGAAGACGGCACCGTGATGCCTCCCAAGGGACCACGTCTTACAGAGGATCAAATTGGGATCTTGCGCGCGTGGATCGATCAAGGCTTGGCGTGGCATGACGGAGCTTTGCCGGAGTCCAAAGGGTGGAAGCCAGTCGTCGCGCTGCAACGCGCGCAGCCGCCCGACCCCGCAGACGGGAATCCCATCGACCGCTTTCTCGGGGCGTACTGGACTAAGCACAGCATTGCGCCTGTCGAGCAGATTTCCGATCCGGTATTCATTCGGCGCGCTTATATCGACGTGTGGGGGCTTCTGCCTGACGAGGCGGCGCTCAAGGCGTTCTGTGAGGATCAAGCCCCGGACAAGCGCGCGAAGCTTATCGATACCCTGCTGGACGACCGGCAGGCTTATACGGAAAACTGGATGTCGTTTTGGAATGATGCACTGCGGAACGACTTTCAAGGTACTGGGTACATCGATGGCGGGCGGAAACAAATCACCGATTGGCTCTACAACGCGCTCTACCAGAACGTGCCGTATGACCAGTTTGTGTCCCAGCTAGTCAATCCTACGCCGGAAAGCGAAGGTTTTGTGAATGGCATCGTCTGGCGCGGGGTGACCGCCGCTGCCATGGTGCCGCCGATGCAGGCCGCGCAAACCGTCTCCCAAGTGTTCCTTGGCGTCAACCTGAAGTGCGCTTCGTGTCACGACAGCTTCGTGGATCATTGGAAGCTTTCCGACTCGTACGGAATGGCGGCCGTCTTCGCCGACAACACGCTCGAACTGGTGCGGTGCGACATTCCCACGGGGCAGAAGGCGGAAGCCAAGTTTCTATGGCCCGAGGTCGGCTCGATCGACATGGCGCGTTCCAAGGAAGGGCGGCGCGCGCAACTTGCCCGCTTGGTCACGAGCGAGCAGAACGGCTTCTTCACGCGCACGATCGTCAACCGGCTCTGGGCGAAGTTTATGGGGCGCGGTCTGATTGAGCCCCTGGAGATTATCGAAAACGAGCCATGGCATCCAGAGATGCTCGATTGGCTCGCCGCGGATCTCATCGACCATGGCTATGACCTCAAGCACACCATGCGGCTGATGCTGACTTCAAAGGCATACGGCCTTCCATCTGTGAGCACGGAACCCCAGAGCGATGAGGCATATGTTTTCAAAGGGCCGGAAGTGCGGCGATTCTCCGCCGAGCAATTCCTGGATGCCCTAGCGTCAGTCACCGGCGCGTGGCAGCAGGACCCGAGATTCTACGTGCCGAAGGAAGACAAGGGACGCGAGGGTGAGATTCGCGCGTGGCGCATCAATGCCGACGCATTGACGCGCGCGATGGGGCGTCCCAACCGCGAGCAGGTGATGTTGCGACGGCAGTCCGTGGCCACGGCATTGGAAGCCGTCGAACTTACGAACGGCCGGACGCTTTCCGCTGGACTCAAGCGTAGTGCGCAAGCCTTGCTGAACGCTGGTCTACCGGACACGGACGCCTTGCTTCAAGTGGTGTTCAGGCGTGCGCTGCAACGCGACGCCACACCAAAGGAATTGGAGGCGGGAAGAACGCTGGTTGGCGTACCGCCCACGGAAGAGGGCATGGAAGATTTTCTCTGGGCCATGGCGATGTTGCCGGAATTCCAGTTGGTGTACTGACTCGGGTGAATGGCGCGACGAGGATAGTTCGATGAAGACACTGAACAGGCGCGACTTTTTCAAGACGACCGGGGCCGCGACGCTGGCCGCATTGGCGGCGGGATACCCTCGACAGGCGGCGGGAGCCGAGGAGGCCGGGAGCATCCGGCCCACCGCGGACACCATGATCGTGCTGTGGATGGCGGGAGGGATGGCGCATACGGAAACCTTCGACCCGAAGCGCTATACCGCATTCACGCCGGGCATGAATGCCAACGACGTGCTCAGCACGTTTCCCGCCATCGATACGGCCGTAGACAACATCAAGTTTTCGGAAGGGCTTGAGAAGATTGGGGCTGTGATGGATCGCGGCACGCTGATTCGCACGTATCAAGCGGCCGACCTCGGGTTCATACTCCATTCCCGCCACCAGTATCATTGGCACACCGGCTACGAGCCGCCGCTGTCCGTGGCCGCTCCGCACATTGGCGCGTTCATCGCGCGCACGCTCGGCCCCTTGAATCCCGACGTGCCTGCATTCATCGACATCGGCCAGAGCCTTGACCTTGGCGAAGGGGAAGAGCTGAAGGCCTTTCACACGGCGGGTTTTCTCGGCACCGAGTACGGCCCTTTCTTCGTTCCAAATCCGTCCGAGGCTCAGGCGAGCGTGCAACCGCCCGCGGGCATGAGTGAAGCGCGGTTCAAGAACCGGGCCAAGGCGTACAAAACGCTTGCCGATGCAAGCCCAATCGGGCAACTCGGCAGCGATTATCAGCGCGAATCGCTGGTGCGCTCCATGGAAGGCGCGCATCGATTGCTCACGTCGCCCGCGGCCAAAGCCTTCGACCTGTCGCAAGAGCCCAAGGATATCTACGACATCTACAACACCGGCAAGTTCGGGTTGGGGTGTCTCCTCGCGCGCCGCCTGTGCGAAGTGGGTGCGCGCTTCATCGAAGTGACGACCGAGTACGAACCATTTAAGCATTGGGATACGCACGAGGACGGTCATTCGCGTCTGGTCGGCTTGAAGAAGATGATCGACGCGCCTGTCGCGCAACTCGTTCTAGACTTGGAGGCTCGGGGATTGCTCGACCGCACGCTGATCGTTCTCGCAAGCGAATTCAGCCGCGACATGTTGACGGAAGGGAAGCCCGACAAGGTCGTGAAAGACCAAGTGGAAGTGCCCTCGGTATTGACGGAACCAAAGCACTACGGGATGCACCGCCATTTCACGGATGCGGGCTCGGTGCTGATGTTCGGCGGAGGCACAAAGAAAGGCCATCTCCACGGAGTCACCGCGGATGAGCGCCCCTGCAAGACTATCGAGAACCCGGTCAAGACCACCGATCTCCACGCGACGATGTATCGCGCCATGGGGATTCCCGCCAATCTCGCGTACGAGGTCGAGCGGCGTCCGTTCTATACGACGA
This sequence comes from Candidatus Hydrogenedentales bacterium, assembly GCA_041662805.1. Classification (GTDB taxonomy): domain Bacteria; phylum Hydrogenedentota; class Hydrogenedentia; order Hydrogenedentales; family SLHB01; genus JAIBAQ01. The sequence continues at coordinate 4,884 of JBAZRU010000327.1, forward strand.
AGGACGGTCTCGGAAAGCCGGTCATGGAGTTGTTCGCGTAGCACGGCTGGCTTGAATTTGTCGACGCGCGCTGGTCATCCTGTCCCCTCGTGCTTTGTCTACACACGTAAAGGTAATGTGAGTGCAGAACATGATCGATCCAGATACTGCCCTCGCGTTGGTGATCGGACACACCCCGGAAGCGTGCATCGTCGCGGTTCCTTTCCAAGATGCGCTTGGGGCCTACTTGGCCGAGCCTGTCGTCGCCGACCGCGACTATCCTCCTTTTCGGCGCGCGACCATGGACGGCTTTGCCGTGAAGGTTTGCGACGCGGGCACGACATTGCGCGTTGCCGGCGAGCTTGCGGCGGGGGATATCTGGGACGAGCCGCTTGTTGCCGGGACGGCTATCGAGATCATGACGGGCGCGCCTTGTCCTGAGGGCGTCGAGGCGGTTGTTCAGAAAGAAGCCGTCACGTTAAGCGACGGCGGAGTATTGATTCCAGAGTCAATAAGGCTCGGACTTAACATCGCGCCAATTGGAGCGGAGTGCGAGCGCGGAAAGACGGTGCTTGACCGGGGCGCACTGGTTACTCCACTTGCTATCGCAAATCTCGCGACATTCGGCTACGAGTCGGTGAATGTGTTTGCGCGCCCCAAGCTGACCATCATCACCACAGGGAACGAAGTCGCATTGCCCGGCGAAATACCCGGTCCTGCGCAGATCCGCAACTCCAACGGCCCTATGCTTGCGGCGATGGCCCGATGCCTTGGATTGACCGAAGTGAAGCATATGCACGCGCGCGACACGATGGAAGAATTGGAGGCGGCCCTGAACGCTGCCGCCGAATCCGACATCGTGGTTCTGACTGGCGCGGTGTCGGCGGGGAAATACGACAACGTTCCGGAGGCCATCGAGAGTCTCGGCGCGGAGGCTGTCTTTCACAAGGTTGCCCAGCGTCCGGGTAAGCCTATCTTCTTTGCAGTGCGGAAGCGTCAACTCCTTTTCGGGTTACCTGGCAATCCGCTCTCTGCCCACCTTGGTTTTCACCGCTACGTTGCAGCGACAATTCGCAAGCTCACCGGCGCGGCACCTGAACCGGTCTCCGAAATCGGAGAACTCACCGATAGCCTTGTGGTCAAGGGGCCACGGTGCGTGTTTCAACTTGCGCATGTCGTGCGCGGTCCAAATGACTGGCTTCTGACGCCATTGATAGGGGCAGGTTCGGCGGACATGCACGCCGCCGCGAGTGCAAATGCCTTGATTCGATTTGAGCCGGAATCGGGTCTACACCCCGCGGGTATGCATGTGCCATTCGAATGGACGCCACCGAGATTGCGGTGAAGCGTCAGCCGTAACTCGCCGCTGCTTCGGGGAGAGTTCTCGATATCTCATCGACGCGATAGCCAAACCCGGGCCCGTGTATGGACGTCAGGTCCATTTGTCCGTCGCGGCGCCGATAGATGCCGGGATGTACCTGCGCCTCCGCTGCCGAAGCCTCGGGGTAGAACTGCATGGCGTTGGTTTCCACGCCCATGATGGTTCCCGCATGTGCAGCGAGGAGAACGTGGGGGATTTGTGCGAGCATGGGGTTGGTAAGGTCCTGCACCATCAACGTCATGCCGTGGGCCTTTGCCCAGCATAGGGTGAGCAGCGCGCCGGTCTGTGTCTTGCACGTCTTGAGCGCGACCCCGGTCCAGCCCAGTTCGCGGCCCAGTTTGACGAGCCGCCAGTCGTGTGCGCTTTCGTCCATGAAGAGTGGTTTGCGTGCGGAGACACTGTGAACGTCAATTCGGTGTGCTTCTAGATCGTAGGGAAACGGTTGCTCTACATACAGCAGCATGCCGTAGATTCGCGGGTGCTCGGCGAGCAAACGGTCGAGAATCGTGTTTACGTAGCCGGGATCGGTCACGGTGCAATTGAAGTCGGCAGAAAGCCAGATCGCGCCGCACTTGATGGCCAGTTCGCCAACGCGCACGAGGCGTTCCCAATCCCATTCGGGAGCGTTACCTCGCAATTTCACCTTTAGGCAGCGCAGCCCATCGCGCGCGATCCAATCTCGCAGAAGCACTGGATAGCCGTCATTCGGCTCGGACCCGTCCAATTCGGCAACTCCAATAGGATCCTTTCCGCCGACCAAGTGCCACGCAGGCAGCGCGTCGGTGCGCGGAACATCGAGGAAGTCGACGGGATACTTCCCCTTAAAGGATACGTCGCTCTTCTCGGCTGCGGTCAGGTACGCGGCCAGATCGCGGTTCATATACTCGCTGGAATACGTGTCGTAGACAGGGACACCATGAAGGATGCCGTATGCGTCGTGCAGCGCGATGTCGAAGGCGGAACAACACACCAATGCCGCGAGCCACGGTATTGGCTCGGGATGGGGCGCGTTGTGTTCTTCAAGCAGGAGAGGCAACGCCTTCACTTGAAACGCCACGCCGATTTCGATCGGGTGTCCGTACGTTTCAAAGGAAGACCAAGCACCGGCGAGTGTCGCGCACAAAGCCTTGATTCGTGCGTGCCGCTCCTCATAGGCCAACGCGCTTGGCCACACCCACTGCACGCTGAGCGGCGTCTCGCCCCAACCAACAGCCTTATGTCCTTGACGGTCCGTAACCGTCAAGCGAACGCGGGCACAGGTAACATGCGTTAGGGTCTCGGCTCCGAACTTGAGCGGCACACGCGTTTCTACGGGCAGGAAGTAGAGGGCTGCCCCAATCACGCGGATATCCGTTGCCTTGGTCATAGAATTCCCCCAATTCTGCAAATGGACTTCTTGAAAGGGATGCGAATTCGGAATGAGCGGCGAGGGGCGCTGCTCTT
>JBAZRU010000328.1:0-4551 GCA_041662805.1 Candidatus Hydrogenedentales bacterium
GTTTTCGGCGTAATCGTGAGGACGGAGTTCGCGTCAATCGTCGCCGTGTACAGGCTCGTCTCCGAGGGAGAGATGCTCCAACTCGGCTGCGCGGCAAATTCATTGTGCGGCGTGAGGTTGTACGACGTCGCCACATTTCGCGGCGTAGAAATTGCAGGCACGGCCGGGCTGATCAACCCTGCAAGTTCGCCGATAACCAAACGGTTGGGCCGGTAGACGCTACGCATCGTGTGCCCGGCAGCAGGAACCGCCCCGGTCACGCTCGCAAACTCTCCCGAACGCGCTCCCCAAAATACGAGGTCGAACTTGTCCGACTGCGCCGGAACAAAGCTGTTCCGCCAATAGAGGGCAAGCGTACCGCCGAAGGTGGCCGTGCCCGTCACTGAGAGTTGATCATACTGAAACGCGGGCGCCACGCCGCCGATGTCTACGTTCAACTTGCCAGTACTTGAGAAAGTGCAGTCACCGTCAATGGTGAGGCCACCGAAGGTTGCGTTTCCCCCTGGATAGGCTTGGCCGTTCACAACTAGATCACCGACGATAGCACCGACTCCAGCGAGGGTGGAGGCACTGTCCAGCGACAGCGTGCCGACCTCTATCGTCCCGACGGAAAGGCCAAGCGTGGAAAGTGTCACAGGTAGACTAGTTACGCTGGTTTGAAGAGGATTGAGTCGGACTGTGCCTCCGCTGTTCGCGGTCATACTTGCCGAGGAATTTCCGTACCAGGTTGTAAGCGTCGGCAGGCTCACAACACTTGATACACCATTGGCTTGGATAGTCACGTGACCTCCCGCGATGGTGGACAGCGTCGGAATGGACACATAGCCGCCACTGAGCGCCTGAATCCGCGTTTGGTACGCGGCTGTGGCCGTTGGGCCGACTACTGTAGTCAGCTTGGGCATTTCGATACGACTCCCACTGCCCGAGGCACAGACGGTGTTATCTTCGTACGCCCCCCCCGTCAAAGACACCAAGTTGGGCATATTCAGCGTCAGACCATCGTACGCATAAAATGCTGCGTGGCTCACCGCGGCGAGGTTAGTCAAGAGGACGGAACCGTGGTCTTTGATAGTCACGAAGACGTCTCCGCCATTGATTTCCGTCATGCCCGAGAGGTCGACTTGGCTACTAACCCCTGTCGCACTGATCTTTAATTGATTCAGAATCTCCCCTACGGAGGAAAGGTCAACGACTCCTCCGAAAGTTGCAGTAATAATGAAAAAATAGTTGTCCTCGGTGGGACCTACTATCGTGGATAGGTTGGAAAGGTCTATTTTGGAACCTGTGCCTTGGGCCAGGAGCACTCCCTGATCGTATTGTGTGCAAGTGAAGCTGGTGACCGATGAGAGATCGAAAGTAAGCCCGTCGTACACATAGAATCCTGCGCAAATGACCGTCGCGAGCTTGGGCAATAGGATAGAACCGTGGTCGCGTATGGTTGCGCTGACAAATCCGTCGGATCCGTCGATTTCCGTCATAGTGGAAAGGTCGACTTGGCTTCCGGTCCCTGTAGCGCTGATCGTCACGTAATTGCGTACTTCCGTTGCAGAAGAAAGGTCAATAACGCCCCCAGACGTGGCAGAGACTTTTATCACGTAGTCCGCCGAAAACGCCGGACCAACAAGCATGGGGAGAGACGAGAGGTCAATTCTGCTGCCCGCACCTTGTGATTGAATATACCTGCCCGAAGAATATGGTGCCTCATAATTGGCTGCTGCCGACGGCAGAAGGAGTTGCCCGCCTGAGTTTGCGTAGAGATTTGCGCCGGAGATGCTTGCGGCGCCGTTGACCTGCAACGAGGCGGTGGCTCCCGTAACGGTAATCGTGCATCCAGTTGCAGCCGTCAGCGAACCATTAATAACCGAAGGGCCCGTAACCGACAGCGAACCCGACGTGAAATTCAGGTTCTCTTCACACTGAATGCTCTTGACGGAGACCGAGGCGGCTGCGGTGATCGTAATGAGTCCACCACCATCGTTGACGATCACATCGTCGGCGCTGGTTGGCAGAGCGTTGGTGGACCAATTGGCCGCGCTAGCCCATGTGGAGCCATCTCCACCGCCATCCCACGTGACGGTAGCCGCGTGGGCATAAGGAAGCAGAAGGGTGAGCGTTAGGAAGGTTACACAAATGCCCGAAATACGACGTGCGTAGAAAGACATAGATTCCCCCAATACCGTTCGACACGACAAGACAAAATCCAACCGTCTTGCGCAAACCGAATGGGATTCCCCCCCCCGGCTAACGTTCTCTTACTGACGACGTAACAGCCTCGGTGTTTGGGGCGAACACCGTAAGACGAGTATAGAGCAGGACCTAGCTGGCGTCAATACGCCGACTGGAGAGAAACGACAGCCACCCTCACACAGGAGAGGATTCCGTTTGCCCAGAGGGCCACCCCCTTCGCACGTCCTGAATTCCATCCCCATTATCTCCATTGTCCCCCTATCCCCTTTTCTTACACAGATTGGGCGCTTGAAGTGAGCGCCACGTGATGTGTCCGTACCTGAATTCTGCAGGCCTGCACCCCGACAAACTTCCACGAAAAGAACGGCGAAGTGGCCGGATAGGAGCACCGCCGAGTGCAACGAACCAACCCATATATATAGAGGGTAACAATCGAGGGTCAAACCATGACGATGCAGTTCCGTTCACAAGCCCGTGCCTCCCTGGACTCCCGCAAGCTCCAGCGCCGCGCGGGACAGCCCCCCTTGAATCGTCAAAAGCGCGCATGGGTGGGTGCACCCTCTACAAGAAAGAATCGGACGCGCGGCCCCATGTACGCGACATCTTGGCCCCCGCGATCCATAGCCCAGAAATCCCTGCTGACCCTTGAATCGTCAAAAGAACGCAAGGGTACACCCCTACATAGAATTGGGCGCGGCCCTGTGTACGCAATATCTTGGACCCCGACCCATAGCCCAGAATTCTATGACCCTTGAATCGTCAAAAGAATGCATGGGTGCACCCCCGACGGAAGAATCGAACGTAGCCCCCCGTGCGCAACAAAGGAGGAGTTCCCGCAAGTCTTCCGTCCAGTTTCTGCCGACGCACGAAGTCACAGGCTGCTAGGAACGCCGATTCGTCACCGTGTGCTCGAATAGTCACCCCAAGCACGTGTATGATCGTGAATTCCGCGACGCGATGCCGGAAATGCCGCTCCCAGAGCATAGCAAAGGGGGGTATCGTGTCATCCCACTCCCCCCCGATGCAAAATCCGACGGGGCCAACAGTCTGTACTTGGATACTGTACCCGAGCTGCTGCAGGATGTGCTCGCCGTACGCAACGCTTTCATAGAAGGTAGATAGCAATGCAGGACCTTGTACATCGCATGAGCCGGATCCGGCTCATCGTGACCGATGTGGACGGAGTTCTCACCGACGGCAAGATGTGGTTCGATGGTGAGGGCCGCCCGTTCCGGGCTTTCTATGCACGCGACGGACTAGGAATCGCTCTGTGGCGCTACGTGGACGGGAAGATAGCATTTGTCTCCGGGCTAGCCTCGCCTGCCGTGGAGACTCTCGCCAAGCAATGGAGATGCTGCGCATGCCTGACCAACACGCGCGACAAGGCGTCGGCCTGCCGACAAATCGCATCGGAGCAGGGCCTCTCCCTGGAGGAGATTGCCTTCATAGGCGACGACGTCATCGACCTGAACGCCATGGAAATCGTTGGGCTGGCAGTCGCCGTGAAAGACGCCATTGAGGAGGCACGGGCAGCCGCTCACTACGTGACCGTTGCCCCGGGCGGACACGGAGCGCTCCGGGAGGTGGTCAATCGTATCCTCATGTCGCGAGGCAAGTTAGAGGAGTGCATCCGGCGCTACAGAGAGGACCACCTAGCGTCAAGTCACCAATGATTCGCTCCCGACTTGACGAAACGTCAATCACGCGGACATTTAACGTTGCGCAACTTGTCACTTGTTTGTACAATAATGCTGGGTAAGGGCAAGGTCTTGCGATGACCGAGCGCTCCGCATTCGCCTGGAGGCATGCGGAGAATCACGAATTCCATCAGACGAGCCGGGAGAGTTGTGTTGGCCGCCGTTCTGCATGCGCTCGAGATGAAGCCGCTACACGACCTGTTCGCCATCAAAGGGTGGCGGACGCCTGTGTTTGCCCCCGCAACTTTCAAACAATTGCCCTCGGACGTGGTCGTGTTCTTTCAGGCTCCCGGCAGCATGACAAAGCATTTAGAGGCGGTATTCGGCGGACCCATTCAGATCGAGTTGGTCGCGCTTGACCACAGCGAACAACGTTACCGCAGATTGGTCGTCCTCAAGAATGAGCAGTCGCGAAATCCCCTCTTGTTCGCCTGCATCGAGATTTTCCTCGACCGATTCGAAAACCGCGTGCGCTCCGAAATCCAACAAGCCCGCAAGCCCTTCGGAAGAATCCTCGAGGAAATGGGCACCGACCACGGCTATCAACCGCACGCTTTCTTCTCGTTCGGTCCGGGGACAGAAATTGAGCATCTCCTGCGCTCCCAGCCTGGTTACGACCTCTTTGGCCGCACCAAGACCGTCCTTGATTCAAACAAACGGCTATTGG
>JBAZRU010000328.1:4561-7673 GCA_041662805.1 Candidatus Hydrogenedentales bacterium
AACCGTAACGGAGATCCCGCCGCGCTTCCGCGCGCCGCACTCCCCCCAGGCATGAGTTCACTCTCCGTTCGAAATTGGAAGTCCACGCTGGGGAAGCTCTGCGCCTCGCCGCACTTCCCATGGATGCTCGCGCTCCTCGCAAGCCTCCTGGCACTGCCCTCGTTGTTGGTGGGATTCCAATTGGATGACTACTGGCATCGAATGATGTTCCGCGGTTTCCCTGGCTATCCGGGGTTGTATTCCACGTTCTGGGACCAATTCACGTTCGCAAACGGGGACATCGAGCGCACCCAACGATTCATGGACTACGGCTTTTTCCCGTGGTGGCACGCGCTCGATTCCTGCACCCAGCCGTGGAGACCCGTGGGGGTCCTGACACACTGGGCCGATCTACTGCTTTGGCCGGACACGCCACTCCTGATGCACCTGCAAAGCCTCGCCTGGTTTGCAGCCATGGTTGCCGCGGCTGCTGTGTTTTACAAGCGCGTTCACGGGGTCACTCTCGTGGCCGCGCTGGCCGCGCTCATGTTCGCGCTGGATGATGCCCATGGGTGGGCCGTGGGTTGGCTTGCCAATCGCAACGCCGTCCTCTCGACGCTCTTTGGGGTGCTCGCGTTGATTGCCCACGACAAATGGCGTCGCGATGATTCTCGCGGAGCGGCGCTCCTCGCCCCGGTCTTCTTGGCCATCGCCATGCTGTCCGCCGAAGCCTCCCTTGCTGTCGTGCCGTACCTCACCGGATATGCGCTCTTTCTTGAAGAGCCTCGCAGCACATCCCGCTTCAAGAGAATTGTGTGCAGGCTTGCCACGTTGTTTCCGTACGTCGTCCTCATGCTGACGTGGCAACTCCTCTACAAGATTCTCGGCATGGGCAGTTGGGGTCTTGATCTCTATATCGACCCCGGCAAGGAGCCCGTTCGGTTTCTTGGGGCCGCCGCCGAGCGTTTGCCCTTTCTCCTGCTCGGGCAATGGGCCCTTCCCCCTTCCGATCTCTACGCATCGATGACACTGCAGATGTCGCATTGGTTCGGTCTCGGCGCTGCCGCGCTCTTACTGATCCTCGCCGCAGTGATGTTCCCTGTTTTGTGGCGCGACAAGACGGCGCGTTTTTGGGCCTTGGGCATGTTCGGGTCGGCGATACCTGTCTGTTCGACCTTGCCCCAGGACCGCCTGCTGTTCTTTGTCGGCTTGGGCGCATTTGGACTGCTGGCGCAATTCCTCGCGATTCAGATCGGCAACGTACTCACGGATTCCGCACAAGGAGAGCAGTCGTGGGTTTTCAAGGCTCGGCGAACAGCCGCATTCCTGCTGCTCTTCATTCACGTTCCGCTCGCCGCGATTGCACTCCCGATCCGATCCTACAGCCCCGTCGTGATGGACCAAGTTGTGGAGACCATCCGCACGGCGCCCTCGGATATCTCCTTTGCGAACAAGACGGTTATCCTCGTGAACGCACCCTCTCACTTCTACGCCATGTATCTGCCAGTCATTCTAACGCTCGACGGACGGGCAGCCCCCCAGTGCGTGCGCACCCTTGCCCCGAACCCGGAAGCCTTTTCCTTTCAAGCGCCTCCCATGACGATTCGCCGCACCGATGCTAATACACTCCTCGTGAGACCTGAGGGAGGCTACGAAGCACGTCCGGTCTTGCGCAGTTCGGCCAAACCATTCCGCAAAGGCGATACCGTGCGTTTGCGGGGTGCCACCGTCGAGATTGTCGATATCCGCCCCGAAGGCAATCCTGGTGAAGTGGCTTTTCGGTTCAACGAACCGCTCGATTTCACATCCTACGAGTTCCTCGAATGGAAGGAAGGCAGGCTGGTCCGCTTTACGCTTCCCGCGGTAGGCGAGACTCGCTCCCTGCCCTGAGCCAGACATGACGTGAGAGGGCCAGACAGCCTACTCCCCCACCAAATGCTCCAGGTCTTCGCGCGACACCGTGAATAAGTCCATGTCGGTCGTGATCGCGCCGAGGCTCAAGAGGCATTCCGTGAAGAGTTCGCGCGTGCGCAACTCAAGTTCCTGATTGCCAAGGTCCGTCATGACCCCGAGAATATGCTGACCCTTCTTCACGTGCGTGCGCTCGTCGGAACGGACAAAATCCGCGATATGGCTCAGGACGGTGTCGCCTTCGTCGCGCGCTTTGTCCACCAGTTGGTTAATGGTCTTCAATACCCCGACCTCGCCGAACAGATTGATCTCGGCCATCGCGAATGCCGGTTCCATGGGGCCGCGACAGGTCGAGCCGGTCAGCCGGTTGGGCAATTCATACGGGTCGTAGCCACTGATAAGCATCGAGCGATGGCCAATCTCGGTGTGACGCGCCTCGTCCCATGTGATCCGGGCAAGGTCATACTCTGCTTTGAAATCCTTGAACCGGATGTCCCAAAGAAACGTGCCGAACGCCTCGATAGCGTCGACTTCGTCGCGCTGTGTTCGTATAAAGCGCAACCGAAGGGCTTCGTAGCTGTCCTTCGAGTATCGCGGTTCAGGATCGGCAATGTCGTAGTCGCCGGTGTGATGAAACGTCGTGAACCGCGAATCGCGCATTGGGACGGTGTTGCGCTCGTAGGGTTTCTCCGTGCTGCGCAACGACACAGGCGGTGTGGACTTTGGATCGGCCCCCGACACGCCGCCGATGCTCTTCAACAAATCCTGCAAGTGCCAACGCCACGCGGAGAGGCGTTCCTCGCTTACGCCGCCGTCGATGTACGCCGCCAACGCGGCGTCCGCCCACGCGAGCATGGGGTCGTAATCGACCAAGATACGCTTCAGCGCGCGTATCGTCGGCGCGTCCGCCACCGGGCACGTGTCGTCGATATGGTGCTGATAGGCCTTCGCCAGCGCACGCTCGGCGACTTGATGCACGCCCACGAGCAGTTCCGGTGCGTCCGCCGCCGAGAGCATCTCCTCGATGAAACGATCAATTTCCGGGTCGCGGAACGCGTCGATCGTCTTGAGGCTCTGCTCTTGCTCGTTTAGGCGGGTGCGCAGTGTGCTGGCGGCGTCGGCGTGATAGAAGATGTGCCTGCCGGTCTCGAGCTTCACCTCGAATTCGGGGATGGCCAGTGTCCACGATCCGAGCGCGTGCGAAAGGCGCCGCTCGAAATAG
>JBAZRU010000329.1:0-7670 GCA_041662805.1 Candidatus Hydrogenedentales bacterium
CCACGACGAACACCCCCCCCTTGAATCGTCAGATCGCTGGGGCGCACCCCCTCCGGCAGAAGTGGGCGTGTTCTCACGCGATACGCTGCATGCAACGCTCCGTCTTTCGCCCGTGCGCTCAGTTCTGCTAGACTCGGAAATCTGTAATGACAACCGACAGCGTTTAGACCTGTCGAACCAACCAATTCCGTGAGGGAGGGGGCCATGCCAGATTCAGGCTATTCGTGCTGTGGGGGAAAGTCGTGCTGCGCGGGCAAATCCGGCGAGGGCTTGAATCGCAGAGACTTCATCAAGACGGCGGCCATCGCGGCAGGGGGTCTCAGCCTCGCTGCGGCGCAGAAGGCCCAAGCCGAGGCTCTGGAGGTCTGGACGAAGTCGCTGACGGAACCCGGCGCGCGGCGCATCTATCGCGGCGCCGAACTGACTCACATCGCGATGCCCCTGGGGGGAATCGGGGGCGGGCAAGTCTACCTGCGCGGCGATGGGACCTTGAACCCGTGGCAGATGGTCAACAATTTCAATTTTGGTGCGACAACGAAGGGGTCGTGTTTCGCCATCCGCGCGAAGGCTCCGGGGGTGCAGGCCGTTACGCGCTTGCTGCAGTCGCGGACCGAGTCCGAAGCGCGGGGCGTCGATGCCATCGAGTTCGAAGGGGAATACCCCTTCGCGTGGCTCCGGTACCTCGACGACAACCTGCCGGTTTCCGTGCGTATGGAAGCGTATTCGCCGTTCATCCCTTTGAACTCGAAGGACTCCGCGATACCTGCCGTCGTCTTCCGATTCACTGTGCGCAATACGGGTCAGACGCCGGTGGAGGTGTCGCTGCTTGCCGCAGCGCCGAATCTGCTTGGATGGGACGGCTACCGCCCGCTGGAGGGGGTGGCGTATACGGAAGCCGGGTTCAACCTGAACACGTATGCTGAGAGAGTCGGGCAGGCGACGCTTCACCTGGGTGCGAAGGAAGGAAACAGCCACGCATTCAGCGCGCCGATTCGTATTCAAACCAACGACGCCAACGTGGCGCTTCACATGCGGCACGCGGCGAGTGCGAAGGTCAAGTTCGGCATGCCGCTGCCCATCGAGCAGGAGGGCAAGGCAAGCGACGTGCATTGGGTGTCCGACACAGCAGGTCAACTGACCAATCGGGAGCTGGAGACTCTTCTCGACGCCGTTGAAAAGGGAGCCACGGCGGTGCTCTCGAACGACCACCTGTCGCTGTTGACGCAGGTGCGGCGGCGCGGGAACGCCGGCGACGTGGACATCTTCGAGGATTGGGAGTCGGGTGACTTCGGCGATTGGACCGTTGAGGGGACCTGCTTTGGTTCCGCACCCGTTACGGGCACGCTGCACAATCAGTTGCCGGTGAGCGGCTGGGACGGAAAGTACTACTTGAGTTCCTTTGCGAACGGAGACCCGGCCACGGGCAAGGCCACGTCGCGACCGTTCACGATTCGGAAGAAGTTCATCCACCTGAAGGTTGGTGGCGGCAGCCATGCGGGACAAACCTGCGTGAACCTGCGTGTCGACGGGAACGTCGTCGCGACGGCAGTAGGCGAGAACTCCGAGACGCTTCGGTCCGTTACGTGGGAGGTTGGCGCGCACAAGGGCAAGACGGGCGTTATCGAGGTGGTCGACAACCACACCGGCGCTTGGGGCCACATCCTGGTGGACGAGATTACGTTCGGGAACTCGCCCCAAGCGGAGCACATCACCAAGGAATTGTCGAAGCGGTACTTGAAGGCGTTGCCGTTCACGTGGGGGAAAACGATTCTCGAGCCGACGCGCGTGAAGCTGAACGCGCAATCGCCTGGGCTTGCCGGAATCAGCAAGGTCCCCGATGAGGTGGAGCTTGCCTACACACTGGATGGAGTCCGGCTTAAACGCCAAACTCGCGTGCTCTTGGAAACGGACGACGGCAAGCCGCTTGCCGTTGCCGGGGAGTACGGCGAGGGAATGCTTGTGGTCTGCCTCGCCAATCCCGAGAAGTGGGTAGATGGTTCCGACCGTAAAGCGGTCATCGGCAACCTTGCGGCGGCCGCATCAAAGCTCAGCTATGCGCCGATGACCGGTATCAGCCCCGAGTATCCGCTTGCGGGCGGGATGGCCTTGTCGGTGTTAGGCAACGCTGACGTAACGACGAAACCGCAGTGGGACGACTTCGAGACGCTGTGGAAGGAATTTGCAGACAGCGGAAAGCTTGCGGCGGGCGCGACGGAACCGAGCGCACCGGGCCTTACGTGGAACGGCGCGCTGTCGGCGAGTGTGTCGCTTGCCCCGGGAGAGGAGAAGGCCGTCACCTTTGCGCTGGCGTGGCATTTCCCGAACCGCATGCGCGACGACAGATATGGGTGGGGCCCTCCCGCGTATCAATCGGACTTCAGGCTGGGCAATCGGTACAGCGCGTGGTTCAAGAACGTGTCCGAAGTTGTGGATTACCTTGCCGCCAACTTCGACCGGCTGGCCGCGGAGACGCATCTCTTCCACGACACGCTGTACGACAGCACGCTTCCTCGCTATTACCTCGATTGCGTGACGGCGAACATCTCCACGATTCGGTCGCCGGTCTACATCTGGCTGGAAGACGGAACCTTCGGCGGATTCGAAGGCGCGGACAAATGCTGTCCGATGAATTGCACGCACGTCTACAACTACGCCATGTCGACGGCGTTTCTGTTTCCCGACCTCGAGCGCAACGTGCGCGAGACGGATTTGCTCGTTCAGATGCATCCAACGGAACACTACATTCCTCACCGGACCGTGCTGCCGTTGTCGGAACCGCGCCTCGGCGACAGCATCGGCGGACCGCAGCATCCCGCCTTGGACGGCGAACTCGGGACCATCCTCAAGCTGTATCGCGAGTGGCAACTGTGCGGAGACCGCGCGTGGCTGGAGAAGATGTGGGACCGCGCGAAGACGCACATGCTGTACGCGATGGAGCACCACGATCCGAAGGGCGAGGGCATCATTCGCGGGGAGCAACCGAATACCTACGACACGCACCTCTACGGAAGCAACACGTTCATCGGGACGCTGTATCTGGCTGCGTTGCGCGCGGCGGAAGAGATGGCGAAGCTGATGAACGACAGCGAGGCGGCGGGCCGTTTTCGCGAACGGTTCGACAAAGGGCTGATGGCCTACGACCGCACGTGTTGGAACGGCGAGTTCTACTACAACGTGTTCGACGCGCCGGACGCGGACGAGAAGGCGTACAACAGCAACAACTGTTTTGGACCCGGGTGCCACGCCGACCAATTGTTCGGCCAATGGTGGGCGTATGTTCTCGGAATCGGGTACGTGTTGCCGAAGGAGCGTGTCGTGCAGGCGTTGCGCGCGTTGCACACGCACTGTTGGAAGTCCGATCTGTCGGACCACCACCACCGCCAGCGCGTGTTCGCGGAGGGCGAGGAGACGGGGCTGCTCATTTGCACGTGGCCGCGCGGCGGCCGCCCCGAGAATCCGATTCTCTATTGCGACGAGGTCTGGACAGGCATCGAGTACCACGTGGCTGCGTCGATGATCTACGAGGGTATGGTCACGGAGGGCCTGCAAATCGTGTGCGGCGCGCGCGAACGCTACACCGGCAGCCAGCGGAATCCGTGGGGCGAGATTGAGTGCGGCTATCACTACGCGCGTGCGATGTCTGCCCACAGCCTGCTGACGGCGGCTGCGGGCCTCGAATACGACGCGGCAACCGGAAGACTCGCCATGGACCCGCGCATCAATGCGGAGAACTATCGCGGGTTCTTCTCCGGAGCCAAAGCCTGGGGCACCGTATCGCAAAATCGCACGGGCAGCACGCAGCGGAATACGGTGGAGATCAAGTACGGCGCCGTGGAACTCAAAGAGCTGGCGCTGAATTTCGGGAAGGCCGTGGGGCATGTTAAGGTAACGGTGAACGGAAAGCCGGTCGCCGTGAGACGTGAAGCAAACGGTCAGTTGCAGCTTGCCCAGCTACTAATCCTGGGAGCCGGGGATTGCCTGGAAGCGGCCACAAAATTGGCGTAAGGAAAGTAGAGAACCTAAGCGTCCCAAAGAGTCAAAAGGTCTAGGGAAGTCCTATAGGACTTATAGGTCGTATAGGTCCTATAAGATCCGCGGGACCCATAAAGCGCATTGGCCGCATGGCCCTCGGAAAGAAAGTCGCTATGATTCGATTTGTAGTCTTGTTTTCATGTTGTTCGCTGGCAGCCCTTGCGGATGCGCCTGCTCTGCGCACCGAGCCGCTGATGCGCGGTACGTTGTGGTGGGTGACGGACGCGGCGCATGGGTCGTGGACGAGCGCGCAGTTCGAGCAGGCAATCGACGCGCAGCGGGCCGTGGGCTTCGACATCCTCTGGTTGTTGAATACGCCCGACCTGTTGCGACGCGCGACCGCTCCCGACGCGAAGAGCGACCAACTGGCCGTGATTCTCGACATCGCCGATGCGAAGAAGATGCGGGTCATCGTCGATCTACCCAAAGGCGGGTGGTATGGAGAGACCCCAGCCGAGGCGATGTCGGCGGAGATGATCGCGTATGCGGAGGCCTTCTTCGCGCGCTACGGTTCGCATGCCTCGTTCTATGGCTGGTACCTGAATCACGAGATCAATCCCATCGCGCCGGACGACGCGCAGCAGACTGCGTATTGGCGCTCGGTGTGGAAAGATGCGGCGAGCGCGTGTCATCGCGTTGCCCCGAGAAGTGTCGTGACAGTCTCGCCGTTCTTCATGATGGACTCGTTGAGCAGACGTGGGTTCCTCTATCAAACTCCCGAGCAGTACGCGGAATGGTGGGGCGCGACCTTGAAAGAGACCCACATCGACATCCTGATGCTCCAAGACTCGGGAGCGGAGCATCTCTCGTTCTTCACGGTGGAGGATCGCGAGCCCTTCTTCGCGGCGATGCGCAAGGCCTGCGATGCCGCGGGCGCGCAATTCTGGGTGAACGTCGAGACCGGCGAGGCGCATGTTGCGAGTTGGGAAGAATTCATCGCGCTCGAACGCGAGAAGAAAGTCCCATGGCGGTTCACGCCAATCGATTGGCTCGAACGCAAACTCCAACTGGCAGCGCGCTACGGCGACGGCATCATCAACTGGGGCTACTATCCCTATATGGATCCTTCGACGGAGAAGCCCGAAGCGCTGGCAGCTTATGAAGCCTACCGGGGCTATGTCGAGGGCGTGCGGAAGCAGTCCGATCCGGCGCCGTCAGTAGATTCAAGCCGGTAAATCAGGACTTTGCAGTCAGCGTAAGGGGCACGGCCCCTTACGATGCGGCTGTTTCTTGGTCCAAACGTCAACACAGACCGCGCTTTTCGCGACGAAGCTCATGCAATTCTAACTGGCCTGTGCTAGACTGTCCTTGGTCTGGCGCAACTGCAAGTGTGTCTCTTCAAACGAAAAAAGGTGACGCTATGTCAAAACGAAACGGGTTTACTCTTATCGAACTATTGGTGGTTATTGCCATCATCGGAATCCTGGCAGCGATACTCCTCCCCGCGTTGGCGCGTGCGCGCGAAGCCGCCCGCCGCGCAAGCTGCGCAAATAACCTCAAGCAAATGGGCCTGGTTTTCAAAATGTACTCGGGCGAGTCGAGGGGCGAGAAGTTCCCGACACTGAAGCGCTATCGCACGACTTTGACCCCGCTCTCCCCGGTCCCCTGCGACGCGAAGAACTCGGGCGACTTCATCTTCGACGTGCAGTCGACCTATCCCGAGTACCTGACCGACTTCAACGTGCTGCAATGCCCGTCCGACAACGATCAGGAAGAGGGCAACTATTATTACGGGCACGATGAGACGACGGGCGTGCGGGACGTGTGCGACCAGGCATACGAGTCCTACACCTATATGGGCTGGGCGCTCGAAGACGAGAACATTGTCGTTCCTGGGACGGGCCTCAACGACAACCCCGTAACGTTCAATCCCGACGCAATCCCCACTCTGGCGGGTGTCTTGACGAGCCCCGACGTCGCCGATTATGACGAGGACTTGGACGAAGGTGCTTTGAAGGTCTACCGGCTCCGCGAAGGCATTGAGCGCTTCTTCATCAGTGACATCAACAATCCGGCCGCGTCTTCGAAGGCGCAGAGCGAGCTGGCGATCATGTGGGATCAGATTTCCGGCGATGTTGCGGTCAGTGGATTCAACCACATCCCCGGCGGCGGCAACGTGCTTTACATGGACGGCCATGTGAGCTTCATGCGCTACCCCGGCGAATTCCCGATCTGCCGCGCATGGGCCGAGATTGCCGATCTGGCGGCTTCGCTGTAGCTCCCACAGAAGCCTCGCGCTTCTGACCACGTGTACGTTTTGGACCGGCCGTAGCTCCCGGATGGAAGGGAGTGGCGGCCGGTCCTTTGTGTGCGAACGTTGAACGTTAAACGTTGAACGCTAAAGGAGCGAAGGCGGGTATCCGTCGGATCGGTCGGATCGGACTGGTCCGACGGATTGGCGGGACTGGCCGGACGAATCCAGCTCCCGGCGGAATTCACGTGCATCGGCGCGGACCACTCTGCTAAGGTATCGACGAAGTATGTCCTGATTGGACGTTCGCAAGGGAATTTAGGGAGGAACGGCCGTGATTACTTTTCGACGGCGTACGGCGCCCGGCGCATCGCCGGGGACAATCGTCGTCGATCCCGACGCGCCGGCTCCCGCAATCACGGTGCTTTCCTACGGACCCAAAGGATTTGTCGAAGAGCAGGTAGAGGGGCCTTACTGCATTCCCGAATTCCTGCAGAAATGGCCGATTACCTGGATCAATGTCGACGGCCTTGGCGACAAAGTAGTCCTTCAGCAATTGGGCACCATGTTCGAGCTGCACCGGCTCGCCCTCGAAGACGTCGTGAATGTCCACCAACGTCCCAAGGTGGAGCAATACGACGATCAACTCTTTTTCGTCGCAAGGATGGTCTACCAGAACGTCGGCATCGAGACGGAGCAGCTCTCGATGTTCATGGGCGAAAACTACATTCTCACGTTTCAGGAACGGCCCGGGGGCGATTGCTTCAGCCCCGTTCGCGAGCGTATTCGAAAGGGGCTCGGGCGCATTCGGTGCGAAGGCGCGGACTTCTTGGCGTATTGTCTTATCGATGCGTTGGTGGACGCGTATTTCCCGATCATCGAATTGTACGGCGACCAACTCGAAGACCTCGAAGACGAAGTGCTGGAATCTCCCGCCAGGGGCCTTGTCAACGACATTCACCGCGTGCGGCGCGACCTGCTCATGCTGCGCCGGGCAATTTGGCCGTTGCGCGAAGCCATCAACGCAATCCTGCGCGACCGGAGCGGCAGCTTCACGAACGAGACGCGGGTTTACCTGCGCGATTGCTACGACCACACCATTCAGATCCTCGACTTGGTCGAAGCGTACCGCGAAATCGTGTCCGACCTTATGGACGTGTACCTGTCGTCGCTGAGCGCCAAGCTGAACGAGGTCATGCGCGTATTGACGGTTATCTCCACCATCTTTATCCCCATGACCTTCATCGCCAGTATCTACGGCATGAACTTTCACACGGAGAAATCTCCATGGAACATGCCCGAGCTGGAATGGGCCTTCGGATATCCTTTTGTGATCGGGCTCATGGCCGCTATTGCCGGCGTGCAATTGTGGTTCTTCTGGCGCAAAGGCTGGCTCGGCAACAAGATCGAGGAAGACACCCCCCGCCGCGACCGCGAACGCGACCTC
>JBAZRU010000330.1:0-7657 GCA_041662805.1 Candidatus Hydrogenedentales bacterium
ATGGCGTCGGGCGACACCGATATGATGCCGCCGCTGTTTCGGATGTATGCGGAAGCGTTGCCGTTCGCCGAGGCGCGGACCCAAGCATACTTTGGGCACGAAGGCGCGTTCTTCCCCGAGACGATGATTTTCTGGGGGGCATATGCCAACGACAATTACGGCTGGGACCGCGCGGGGAAACCCATCGCGCACGTGGACAACCGATACATTCGTTGGTATTGGACCAGCCAGTTGGAACTCACCGCGTTGATGCTGGAGTACCATGCGCACACGCTGGACGCCGGATTCCTGCGGGATACGATTCTGCCGTTTGCCGATGCGGCCACCACCTTCTTCGACAAGCACTACCCTCGTGACGATGCAGGCAAGTTGCTCCTCAAGCCCGCGCAGGCGCTCGAGACGTGGCAGGATGTCGTCAATCCTGCGCCGGAACTTGCGGGGCTGCGCTATGTGCTGGAGGGCTTGATTGCATTGCCCGAGGCCGAGACAACCAAGACGCAACGAGAGCAGTGGCAACGTCTGTTGAATGAGATTCCGCCATTGCCTATGCGCGATGTGAATGGCGCGCGCGTGTTGTCGCCCGCGCAAGAAATTCTGGAAAAGCGCGCCAATTCGGAGAACCCGGAATTGTATGCCGTATTTCCGTTCCGGTTGTTTGGCGTTGGAAAGCCGGACCTTGAGTTGGCGCGCCAGACCTTCGAGCAACGCGAGGTGAAGGGGAACAGAGGCTGGAATCAAGACGCGACCCAGGCTGCGCTCCTTGGCTTGGCCGGCGTTGCGAGAGACTATGTCGCCGAACGGTTCGCGACACACCACGCAGGGAGCCGGTTTCCTGCATTCTGGGGGCCGAACTTCGACTGGATTCCCGACCAGGACCATGGGTGCAACGGTGTGATGGCACTGCAGGCAATGCTGCTGCAAACCGAAGGGAAGACGATACGTCTGTTCCCCGCATGGCCTGCGGGGTGGGACGTGGACTTCAAGTTGCACGCTCCCTATCGGACAACGATTGAGGGGCGGTTACGTGGGGGAAAGGTGGAGTCCTTGAAAGTCACTCCGCCCGAACGAATGGCCGATGTCGAGGTGCTACTGCCGTAGAATCTCAGGAAGCCCCATCCATCTGGCTCAGATGCATCCGCGTTCGTAGCCCAAAAAAACAGAGCCTCGCCCACCGGTGTTACCGGCGAGCGAGGCTCCTCAAGTCGTGGTCCAGACCCCCAATGGCCTAGCTAAAAATTGTCTTGAAATATACGGGGTTGTCCAGTCGTGGTAGGTCTAGCTGGACGAACTGCTCGAACTCTTCCTGAGAGATTGTTGGGACGGGGACAGGCTCTTCGCCGTCATCGCTCAATGCCTCCATTCTGGGCAGAGCCTCGTCCGGGTCGATACCGTACTCGTGCAAACCATCGGCCATTTCGGGGGAAATCTGGTCCACCACCTTTTGTACCCGCTCGTCAATGAACTCGGTCAGGATCCCCATCAAATGCGCGTGCCGCTCTTCGGTCGAACCTTCCATTAACACCCTCTTATCCAACGGAAGAACACGGCCACAGAACACCATGACGAATTCCGTGCAATTGGGGCACGGACCCACAATCAACGCACCCAGAGGGGGAACCATCATTTGTCCCTTGACTCCGCAATGCGGGCACTGCACTTCAATCATAGATAACATCTTCGTCTCGCTTTCCAGGCCCAACGGCCACGAACCTATTATAGCACCTGGTACTTATGTCGCGCAAAATTATCTAGTATTAATTGAATTCTGAGTTAAATGCGCCTTATGTGAGTAGAATATGAATGTTTCGGAGCCGGTGACATTTGCCCTCAGCCGCAGGCAGAATCCGCGAGTATCGTACGAGGGTTTCCCTAGGTGAAAGCGGCAGGATGCATGCGTACAATGGACGGAACGTCACCGGCGCGATTTCGACCTTGGAAATGAGCCAATCATAGAATGAAGACCGAGAGCAGTCGATTATCGAGAACAAGTGACGCAAGCGGAGGGAGTGCGAATGCCACCGATTCGGAGGCGACTGGATCCGGCGAAGAAGGCGGAGTTTCTGGCGCGGGTGCATCAGGAGCAGGCGCAGCGGCAGAAAGGCTATCGGGAGCAGGCGCTGGCCCTGTTTCCGCACGTGTGTGGCCGGTGCGGGAGGGAGTTCTCGGGAAAGAACTTGAACGAACTCACCGTCCATCACAAAGACAGCGACCATATGAACAACCCGCCCAACGGCAGCAACTGGGAGCTGCTCTGTCTATACTGCCACGACGACGAGCACGGGGCCTACGAACGTCGCGGTTCGAAGGACTCGGCGGTGGCTTACAGCGACGAAGACGCGGACGCCGGTTTTCGACCGTTCGCGGGGTTGAAGGACTTAATCAAACCCAAGGATGAAGAGCCGCGTTCGGAGTAACCGCCGCAATTCGCGCGGCAAGACCGACGTCTTGCGACACCTACTCGATGGGTATCTGGATTTCCGTCAAGTAGTTCTTCGGATTCCCTCGAAAGATCATGCCCGGACCCTTCAGGTAGACCTCGCGCGACGGGAGCACGGTTTTGTATCCCTTCTCCTTAACGTATGCGAGGACCCTTTCGTAGGACCGGCCGACGGTGTCGTAGGGACCGCGATGGACGAGCGCCACGCAGCGAATCGCGGGGAGTTCGCGCACGGAAATCCCCTCCGCTTCGGCGGCACGTTTCATGGGCACACACGCTTCCAGGTCGGCGTCCTCTTCGCGGAATTCGCCGTCGTAGTAGAGGTTGAACGGGTGGCCGCCGATGTGGCGGCCGAGCTTGCGTCCTATGAGGGCGAACCCTTTGCCGCAGTCGGAGTAGCGGCCTCTCATTCGGACGCCTGCCATCAACATGGATGGGATGGACTTCTCTTCGATTTCGAACTTGCTTTCGCGCATGATGTTCCTGGCCTCCTCTTCGCTTGCGATAATACTCTCCAGTTCCCGGACGATGCCCCGGCGGCGGCGGATATCGGCTTCGAGCGTGTTCTTACGCCGCTGAAGGAATTCGAGGGCCCCGGACTCGTCGTCGCATTGGGCGAGCAGATCCTTGATTTCCTGCACCGTGAAGTCGAGCGAGCGGAGCCGCGCCACGACGCGCGCCCGCTCGACGGACCGAGTGTCGTAGTAGCGATACCCGGAGTCCTCGTCGACGGAACACGGCTCCAGAATGCCCTTCTCGTGATAGAACCGAAGCGCCTTTACCGAGAGACCGGTAATTCGAGAGAACTCGCCAATCGTGTGCATTTCATCTCCTTCGAGCGACATAGATATAGATAATGCCTCCCGTAGGGGGAGAGTCAAGAGCAGAATCGGAGAAGTTCCAGAGGCAGACGAGGGCGTCTGCCCCACACGCTACCTACTGGCGTTCTTCGAGCGCGCCGGCAAAGGTGCTGCGGACATTCGGTGAGAAGAGGACAAACCGGACGAGCTCGAACCCTTCGTGCGAGGCGAGAAACTCGCGAACGGTCGAGGTGGCGATGCGGGCGGCGTCGGGGATGGGGTAGCCGTAGACGCCGCAACTGATGGCCGGAAAGGCGATGGATTTGAGGCCGCGCTCCAAGGCGATTTCCAGGCTCCGGCGGTGGCAACTCGCGAGGAGCCCAGGCTCGCCGTGATTGCCATCGCGATACACGGGGCCGACGGTGTGAATCACAAACTTGGCGGGGAGTCTTCCGCCTGTAGTTATCTTGGCGTCACCAGTCGCGCATCCGCCGAGGGTGCGGCATTCGTCGAGAATGGCAGGGCCGCCCGCGCGGTGGATAGCTCCATCGACACCGCCTCCGCCGAGCAGGGTCGAGTTGGCGGCATTGACGATGGCGTCCACGGTCTCTTGGGTAATATCGCCCGTTACGACTTCGATGCGGGCTGTGCCAATGATAATGGCCATGGCAAGCCGCTAAAAGTCGGCTTCTCGGTGCTTGAGGCCAATACTGGCGTCGAACTCATCTTCAACCGAATCGGCATTTTCCGCGTTCGCCAGAATGAGCGACCGCAGATGGGCATAGCTTTCGGAGTCGGTTTCTTCGAAGGTGATGACGACGACGCCTTGGTCCGTGCGGCGGACTTTTCCCGAGAGCTCGATGTGCAACGCTGGCTCGGCTCCGGCCAAGACAAGGGTGACCTGGCAGGGAGTGTCGGGCGCGAGTGTGGCGTCGCAACGGAGCGATACGCCGCTGAGACTCAGGTCTTCAATTTCGCCGGGGCAGGAAACGGACCCGGCGGAAACGTCTGCACGTAGATGCGTATGCACGCGCGTAAAGCTCCGGCGATTGTCGCTCACGATGCATCCTCCTGACTGCCTCGAACCTAAGTTGCGCTCCATTATAGCGTGTTTCGCCGCAAAAACGACCTTTATCACCTGGACTCGCAATCGCACTCATGAGGGGACAAACACCCTCTGCTCAACGCTGAAAACCAGCGCCAGGTCCGCTTTGCCAAGGAGCGCCCGCGCTGACTTTTCTTAAGCGCTGAAAGCGCGCAATTCCCGAGCCTGGGGTACCGCATGTCGCGCGCGACATGCGGTACCCCAGGGAAACAGAAAAACGAAAAGCACACTGAAGGTGTGCCAGTAGTTTGAGTTTGGAGAGAACGTGGCCAATCGCTTCGGCCTTGGTGCGACCACCCTGTTTGGGGTTCAACGGCCGCTACCG
Organism: Candidatus Hydrogenedentales bacterium; assembly: GCA_041662805.1. GTDB lineage: Bacteria > Hydrogenedentota > Hydrogenedentia > Hydrogenedentales > SLHB01 > JAIBAQ01. The sequence continues at coordinate 4,668 of JBAZRU010000330.1, forward strand.
CGGGTCGTCATACCAGTAGGGGCGGGCGATGCGTTCCTGGATGCTCTTCCCGCGAAGAAGGGCGAATGCGCCGGTGAAGAGGATACGGACGTAGTGCCACTCGCCATGCTTGTCCCATTTGCGGGTCGAGGTGATGGCGCGGGCGCAGCGGAGCCGGAGCAGGCGCTGGCCGCGGGTCTTGCCCAACTTGCGTAGCGCGAACATAAACTCCAGATCCTCCGCAAAGAGTCGCTCTTCGTTGTAGCCGCCGATAGTGTGGAAGTCTTCGCGCCTGCAAAAGACCACGCCGGTGTCCATGCGCATGAGCCAAACGAGCGGGAGGAGCGTGCAGTACGCGAGGGCAATGCCAGGGGACATGCGTTCCATGTGAACACCAGTTGCCCCGGCGATTACGTTACTCTTCGCGAGCCCCCTGTCGATCGCGTTGAAGGTGTCGGGATGGAGTTGGGAATCGGCGTCGACAAAGCAGAAGATCTCACCGGAGGCGATAGCCGCCCCGCCATTGCGCGCCGCGGCAATGGCTCGTTTCTCGACGTGCGCAACACGGCAGCCACGCTCCAGTGCGATGGCCGCGGTGCGGTCGGTAGAAGAATTGTCGGCTACGATGACTTCGATGGCGCTGGGTCCGCCTGTGTAAGCGTTGCGTGCGACTTCGAAGGTGTCCAAGAGTTTGGGCAAGTAGGCCTCTTCGTTGTACGCGGGAACGATGAGCGAGAAGCGCGGTGGCGGCAGACTGTCGGCGGGGAGGGCGGTGTTCGTTTGCATGGGGATATGATAGCGCATTTGGGGCGGGGGGGGGCGTACCAGTCCGTGTGAGTCCGCGAAGGTCCGTGCTCGTCCGAAAACCGCTCAGCCTCCCTTGTGGGAGCAAATCGGGCAGGCCTGGAGTCTCAGGGGGATTTCGAGGCTGCACTCCTGGAGCAAGGCCCCGTCACGGAGGATCTCCGGGGCCGGGCCGTCGGCCTTGATGGCGCCTTCGTGCATGACGATAACGCGGCTGCATACGTCCATGGCCATGTCGAGGTCGTGGGTGGCGATGATTTTGGTGTGCGCGAAGGAGTTCAGTAACTCGATAACGCGGCGGCGCGACTTGGGGTCGAGACTGGAGGTCGGCTCATCCATGACGAGGATATCTGGGGACATGGAGAGGACCGTCGCGATTGCGACGGCGCGCTTTTCGCCGCCGGACAGGCGATAGGGCGGACGTTCCTTCAGATGCGATGCGCCTACGGTGGCGAGGGCTTCGTTCACTCTTCGCTCTACTTCATCGGCGGGGAGTCCGAGGTGCAGCGGACCGAAGGCCACGTCTTCGGTGACTGTAGGCATGAAGAGTTGGTCGTCCGGGTCTTGAAACACCATGCCGACGGTTCTGCGTACGTTGGGCAGCGTTGACTTCGTGATGGGGCAGTCGCCAACGCGGACTGTTCCAACTGTCGGGAGAAGATAGCCGTTGAGGTGATGGAGCAACGTCGACTTGCCCGCGCCGTTTGCGCCAATGACTGCGACGGATTCGCCATGCGTGATGCGAAACGAGATACCGCGCAGGGCAGGGGTGCCGTCGGGGTAGGTGTGCTTCAGGTCGATTGCTTCGACCAGGTGGTGGCTCACAATTGGCCTCCCATGAAAAGTTCGCCGATACGTTGGGGCAGGTCGCCGGTGCGGATCGCTGCAAAAGACATGCACCACGCAGCCACGAACGCCACGTCGGCGGGCTTCATGCGGAGCGGACGCGCAAGGCGGATATGCCCGTCGAAGCCGCGGCAACGCATGGCGACATGGATGCGCTGCGCACGGTCGAGGGTGCGCAGCAAGAGCGATCCAAGGAAATGGCCATACGTCTTCATGGTCATCGTCTTCCGGTCGATGGAGCGAAGGGTGATGGCGCGGACGGTGCGCAGGGCCTCTTGAGTCAGCACGAAAAGGTAGCGATACAAGAAGAGCAACTGCATCACGAAGACGTTGGGCGCGCCGAGGCGTTGCAGGGCGAGCGCGAGGCTATGGATGCCGGTGCTTGCGACGAGGATGAGCGCCGCCGTGACCGTGAGCGCGAAGCGAATCAGGATCGACAGGAATGAGAGCCACCCGCCGGAGATCGTAAGTGTTCCAACGATTACGTGCGTGGAATGGTCGAGGATTGGGTTGAATATGCCGACAAGGATCGCGAATGGGGAAACGATAGCCATCTTGCGAAGGAGGTAGGCCGTGGGGAGATTGCCCAGCGAGACCAACACAACTGGATATATCAGAAGGGGCAACAGGGCTGCGATCTCGTAGACATTGAACGAGACGACCGTCACGATGAAGGCGAGCGTCGTGATCAACTTCGCGCGCGGATCAAGCCGATGGATGGGGGAGTCGCCTCGGGCGAGTTCCTCCAATGCGCCGAGTTCGGCAAAGTGCGCGTCAATGAGCCCCATGAAACAGCCGGGAGTAGTGAGTCGTAAGAAACGACTCCGTCATTTCAGACCAACTGCGGAGAGAGACAGCGGAAACCAGAGACTGACACAAGCGGAGTCCGCCGAGGCGGGCGGAGACGTGTCTGTCCCTGCTTTCCGCGCCCACAGGCAATGCGCTACGTACGGTCATGTCGCAACGGGCCGGCGCCGGAGGGCAAAGCCCGCAATGGCCACGATGCCCAAAGTGATTGCGCCGCCAACGATACCCGAGAGGCTTGTGCCTGCATCGATGGCCGGCCACTGAGGTTCCGCGCCGGATTCCGGTTCATCGCTGGAAGGCTTGAACGCGTAGTCGGGGAGGATAGCTGTCTTTTCTTGAATGCCCGCGAGCGAGCGATGGACGGCATCCTCACGACCGGAAAATTCCTCGGCGCCTGTTGAGCGGAACATGGCCCACTCAAGCCCATCGGGATGCGAAGAAGCAAACCAGCTCATCGCGCCGCCGATGCAGACGGTGGCGACGGCCAAGCCCGCGAGCACGGGTTTGACCGACAACGTGCCCTCGCGCATCTCCGCGGACGTCGAATCGAGGAT
>JBAZRU010000331.1:0-7640 GCA_041662805.1 Candidatus Hydrogenedentales bacterium
AGTACGTGGAGGAACCCTTGCGGGACGCGGCGTATCTGGCGCGGCTTCACGACGAGACAGGGATGGCGTATGCTGTTGACGAGACGTTGACACAGGCCGGCTGGTGGCGCATTTTGCAGTGGCTGCGAGACGGAGCGCTCTGCAAGACGCCCGAGAGCGACGCGCCGAACCGCCTATGCGCAACCATACGAAGCGCGGCCGCGTGGGTGATCAAGCCAACCTTGGTGGGACTCCCGCCGATTGGGCTGCTCCGCGACTTCGTCGATGGCGCGATCGCCACGGAGATGGTTTTGAGCGCGGCGTTCGAATCGGGGTTTGGCCTGGGGCTTGTTGCGAACGTGGCGGCATGTTTGAACGACGACGACGTCGCGGCGGGACTCGATACGTATTCGTGGCTCGCGGAAGATGTGTTGATGGGCGCCTTGCCGATAGACGATGCGGTACTTGACCTCGTGGAGACCAATGCTATGATGGGGCGATTCCGGTCGCAAGCACTGGTGGAGGCGGTGGATGAGTGACGTTGTTTGGCCAATGGCGATTGCGGCAGAACGGTATGGGGCATCGCCCGCTCTGGTGGGCCAAGACCGCATGTACTCATACCAGGAGATGTCGCAAGCGGTTTCGGGAATTGCGGGCGCGCTTCGCGTAGCGGGGATTGGCCCTGGCGACCGCATCGCGATTGCCGCCGCGGCGTCGCCATCCTATGTATTGCTGCTCCACGCGTGCTTTCACTTGGGCGCGGTGGTGCATCCGTTGAATACGCGAATACCGCGTCAGGTGGTGGGCGAGGCGGTGCAACGCAGCGGCGCGATGGCGCTCCTGGTGGACGAGTACTTCTCGGTGATCAAGCTCGGTCATATCGCGACGCTGCGGATCGAGCATGTGATCGCAGAGGCGTGCGATGGGGCGGCGCCCGCGACGCCAAACACGTTGAACCGGCCCGCGACCATGCTGAGCAGCTCAGGGAGCGCGGGAACGCCGAAACTCGTGATGCACAGCTATGCGAACCACGTGTTCAACGCGACCGCGTCGAACGAAAACATTCCCGTGGAACCGGGCGACCGGTGGTTACTTTCGCTCCCCCTGTTCCATGTCTCGGGGCAGGGGATTCTGTTTCGGTGCATGATCGGCGGCGGGGCCATTGTCGTGCCGGGGATTGGCGAGGCCCTAGAAGATTCCATTCCCGCGCAACGTGTCACCCATGTTTCGCTGGTGGCCACCCAGTTGTTCCGGCTGTTGCAGTCGCGCAGTGGCCGGGATGCGCTACGGCAATTGCGGGCGATTCTGTTGGGGGGAAGCTCGATTCCCACTGCGTTGATTCGAGAGGCGCGCGAGCGTGGTCTGCCGATCCACGTCAGCTACGGGTTGACTGAAATGGCTTCCCAAGTAACGGCGACGCGCCGCGACGATCCGCTGGAAACCCTCCTGACTTCGGGGAAGCCTCTTGTGCCGAACACGGTATCAATTTCGCCCGAAGGCGAGGTGCTCGTGCGCGGGCGTTCGCTGTTCATGGGGTATCTGGTGGACAATTCGATACGCTTGCCCTTGGGGGAAGACGGGTGGTTTGCCACGGGAGATTTGGGCCGGTTCGACGAAGATGGCAACCTGTCCATTTCAGGCCGCAAGGACAACATGTTCATCTCGGGCGGCGAGAACATTCAACCGGAAGAGATCGAACGGCATTTGTGCAAAGTTCAAGGGGTCATGCAGGCCTTGGTAGTGCCGGTGCCGAGCCCCGAATTTGGTGCGAGACCGGCGGCCTTCGTGCGCATGGATGAGCGCTATTTGCTGGACCCGAGAGAGTTGGAAGCGGCGCTGGTCAGGGGCTTACCGAAGTTCATGGTGCCGGTCCTCTTCCTGCCGTGGCCGGAAGACGAGACGGCCGGCATCAAAGAAAGCCGCGGCCTGTTCGCGGAACTCGCCTCGCGGCACCGGAAGAAATCATAACCACCGGTTGTATTCGACTAGACCGATCCGACCGATTCGACCGATCCGTCAAATCTATTTCAAGAACTCCCAGAACGATCCGCCCAGCAGCCCCGCAACGTCGCGTCGAATTTCGCTTTCGGCGAGGACCCATCCCGTCGCGACGAGATCCGCATACTTGTCCGCGAGCACCTTGGCGATGATCGTGCGCGAGTGATCCCACTTGTAGATGACCTGTTCGAGCACGCGCGCATCGGAATGCTGGGGGATGACGGACGTGCCGAGGAGTTCGAAGCGCATGCGCGTCATTTCCTCGATGAGGCTGGGATTGTTGAGGAACCACCAGCACCCGAAGAGAAGCAGGTTGGGGAACTTCCGCGCGACGATGCACAGCTCGTGTTGGTTTTCGCGCGACAACAGCGTGACCATAAACTTGTTCTGCGGGTATGCGGCGCACAAGGCTTCCACGGCCGAGACATCCGCGCGCGCGACGCCGTCGCCGGCCAAGCGCAACGCGGGATTGATGCCGCGCTTAACGCCGATCATGAGCGCGAAGGGGACATTGTGCTCGGCGGCCACGGGGATCACGCACTCCGCAATGATCTTGGCGCGCGGGGAATCCTCGGGAAACGCGAACGTTGGCGGCAAGGATACGGCCATGTAGAGGGCCTTCATGCGCCGGATGTGGTTCGCCAGGAAACGCCGCACTTCCCGCACGCTCTTGAGGCCGAGCGCCGGTTCCACTTCGTAGCCCCATTCGCGAAGACGCGGGCACGCGTTTTCCCAATCGTTGAGCAGCGGATCGATGCGAAGCGCCGCGTGAAACTTGGGATCGCCCACATATCCCGCATCCCACACAGGCCGCTCAAGGGAGTCGAAGGGGTCGTTGGTCATAACGACACTGGAAAGACCCGCGACCTGAAGAATGAGGTCTACGTGTTGTGCGATGTCGATATTCGCGAATCGCGCGCGGTGATTGGCAAGGTCTCGGTCGGAATTGTCGAGGCCAAGTTTGCCGAGGGCCGTCAACACGCCGCGGCAGGCTTCGCTATATGGCGAGCGCTTGATAAAGAGCTCCTGCCAAATGAGGCTGGCCTGGGCGCTCTTGTCCAAGGCCCAGAACTGCTCGATGGGAATGCGCGAAGCGCGCAGGACTTCCGCAATCAGGTAGTGGTAGGTCAACAGCTCGTCGACGCCGTACAGCAGCAGGTTGCCGAAGGGGGGCGCATACAGATGCGTGTGGATGTCGGTGACCGGAGTCTCGCCCACGATGCGGGCGACGGCACTGCGCAGCGCGGCGACATCGTCGCGACCGTACGTTGCATTGCTCGATTCAGCCGGCACACTACTCATGAAAGCTCCTCCCACTCCGTTGCTCCGCTCTCGCGAGCTTCCTTCGCGGCGGGACAACCGAAGTCCGCCGCATCCACAGTGGGTGTAGCACCTGGGAGCGGGGCAAGTCAATTGCGAATGAAGCGTTGGGTGGGCGAGCGAGGCGCTGCGAAAAACGCGAGTGGACGTGGCGGACATGATGGACTGCATGGACAAAGAGGAATGCCGTCTACCTTGGAGGGCGGGTCTTCCAGCCCGCCTCTTTGGGACACCCAGAGACGCCAGCCGTGTGAGTCGGGGACTCTGGCTCGCCGAGTTCGATAAAGCAAAGACGCCCGGCACGGAAACCGGGCGCTGTCTGCGAAGGAATAGCTGCGCGTGAGCTCTTACACTTCCCAGTCGGTGAACCTGCGGCGCATGAGCAGGTAGAGGAAGAAGGGCGCACCGATAAGCGACGTAATAATCCCGATGGGCGTTTCGCCGGTCATGACTTTGCGCGACACGATGTCGCACACGCATAGAAAGCCTCCCCCCGCGAGGAGGGTCATGGGCATAAGCACGCGATGGCGCGAGCCGGTGAGGGCGCGGACGGCGTGCGGGACGATCAGCCCGACGAATCCGATGGGGCCGACTTTCGAGACGATGACGCCGGTCATGAGGGAGCATACGAGGAACGTGGTGATTTGGAGGCGTTTCACGTTGACGCCGCGGCCCGAAGCGAGTTCTTCGCCAAAGCCAAGTTGGTCGAAGCGCGATGCTTGCGCCAGCAGCACAATCACGCAGGGCGTGACGCCGATGACGAGGGCAATCACGGGTTCGTAGCCGATGATGTCGACGCCGCCCATGAGCCAGCGATCCATGTTGACGAGGCGGTCGGGTTGGGCGAGGTAGCGCATGAACAGGATACCGGAGTTTGCGAGCAGGCCCAACGTGACCCCCGCGAGCAGCAATACGGACGGCGCCATGCGCGTGCTTCGCGTGGCCATCGCGTAGATGAGCAGCATGTCCACCGCCGCGAACGCAAACGCACACACCTGCACCAGCGAAAACCCGAGCACGTCGAAGGTCACCACATACTCGGATAGGAAGCGCGCGCCGGGCCACGCGTCCGCCGCGCCAGCGACCGCCATGGCTTGCATCGCAATGGTGGCGGTCCATGCGCCCAACGCGCCGAAGCTGTCGATGCCCAAGGTGTAGGGTGTCGCGAGTGGATTGCGCAGCAACGCTTGAAATGCGCAGCCCGCGAGCGAGAGTCCGCATCCCACGATGAACGCAGCCAGGGTGCGGGGCAGGCGTTGGTTGATCAAGATACTGAGCGCCGGGGCTTCGTTTATGGGCGTGCCGCTTCGCCATTCCGCGATTGCTTGTCCGATGCCGACGTGCTCAGTACCGATGGTGAGGCTCGCCACGAATAGCGCAGCGCAGGCCACGACAATCAAGGCGATCACGACAACGCTGGAGAGTTTGGTCTTCATGGCGCTGCTGCCTGCATGGTTTCCGCCGACACGAGCAGCGCGTCGGTCAGCGGGTGGCGGCACACGCGGATCGGCGCACCGTAGGCCCGCGACAACAACGTCTCCGTGACGACAGCCTCGGGCTTGCCCACGGCCACAGGTGCGGCTTCCCGGTGCGACAGCAGAAGCATTTGGTCGCAGAAAGACGCCGCGAGATTCAGGTCATGCGTGACGACACACACGCCGTAGCCATTTCCCGCGAGCCGTCGCAGCAATGCGAAGATCTCCGATTGGTGGTGGATATCGAGCGCGGAGGTCGGCTCGTCGAGCAGCAACAGACTTGGCTCTTGCGCGAGGATGCTGGCGAGCAACACCCGCTGCCGTTCGCCGCCGGATAGCGACATGAAGTCGCGGTCGCGCAAGTCTTCGATCTCCGTGTCGCGCAGGCAGCGCTCGGCGATAGCCTTGTCGTGCTGACGAATCGCGCCGAGCGCGCCGATGTAGGGGAATCGCCCCAGGCAAACAACTTCGAATACGTTCAGCGAAAACACCGGCGACACGGTCTGCGGAAGAAACGCCACAATCCGGGCGCGCTCGCGATGGGGATAGTCGCCGATGCCGCGCCCGTCGATCAGGACGCGACCCGCGCGGGGTTTCTCGAATCCGCTTAGCACGCGGAGCAGCGTACTCTTGCCGGAGCCGTTTGGACCAACGATGCCCGTCATCGCCCCGCCCTGTACGACAAGCTGCACGCCGGAGAACACATCGCGGCCTTTAGAGTATGCGAAGGCAAGCGACTGCGCCTCCAGGGTGCGAGTCATGGCGTGGCCAGTTCGACGCCGGGGTGCAGCATGGCGGCCAGTTTTTTCGCGGTCAGCCCGATGCGCGGGCCGGGGCGCAAGCCGTAGGATTCCATGAACAGAAACACCCGCTTATCTTTCACCGCGGGCAACGACGGCAGTTCGTTCCAATCGGCCACGTACTGCGCTTGCTGGTCCGGCGTCAGCGATTCTCCCGAATGGAATTCGACGATCACATCGGGCGCGCGCATCACGATGGTCTCCTTCGACGCCTCGAAGTACGGTTCGTTCACGTCGTTGAAGATATTCTCCCCTCCGGCGATGGCTGTCAACTCCGCCAGAAAAGAAGGCTTTCCCACTGTAAACAGGTTGTTCAAGTCGTGGTTTGTGCGCGTGTTGATGAGCAGCACTTTCAGCCGCGGCTTATTCTCCACGCTGTGTCGAACGGCGTCCAATTCCGTGGTGATGCCACTCCAAAGCGCATCCGCCTTGTCGGGACACCCCAACGCCGCGCCGATATCGACGATGCTCTTGTGAATCGACTCCATGTTATCCATGTGGGCATTGAGGATGGGGATATTGTATTGCTTCGCAAGGTCGGACAACTTCTCGTGGCGGCCGGGGAGGATTAACAGCGACGGGCGCAGCATGGCGATACGTTCGAGATTCGGATCGAGATAGCCGCCGAGCCTCTCTTTCGTCGCCGCTTCGGGCGGATAGTCACAGAACGACGTCACGCCGACGATCCGGTCGCCTTGCCCGAGGGCGAATGCCGTCTCGGTGAGGTTGGGACCAAAGGTGACGATGCCGCCGCGAGCCATTTCCTTAGCGGGTGACGCGGAGGGCGCGCCGCATCCAAAACAAACGGCGAGCGCGAGGAACGCCGCGAGCCACGTTATGCGTGTATGCCGCATCATCGTGTTCGCACCCTGTTGTTCCGTCGCGCCCGCCTCGATTTCCGTGTTCTACCTGAACTTGCCCATGCGCACGGCTACGTCGCTCGCGAACCGGCGTATCAACTCCTGCACGAAGTCGGATGCGTCCACGTCGTCGTTTTCGATCAGCGCCGTCATGTCCATGCCGAAGTTAATGCCCGTGGTCGCGTCGGTGCTGTGCGAGGCGTGATAGGTGGCATGCGCGCGCCGCCGGCCCTGCGTGGCCAAGTCGTACCGCTTGCCCCCCGCCACCTGCGAATCGAACACGCCCAACAACGCGAGTTGCAGGTTCTCGTGGGCGGAGCAATCGAATGCGACCTTGTCTTCGTCGACCAACCAATCGAGGTCGCGCCACACTTCGCACCCGTACAACGTCTGCGGGCGCTCCTCCTGCGGCAGACTCCGAATCGCCTCGATGAGCTTCAACGTCACGCCGACGTGCGTGTCGTGCTTGTCCGCGAGGTTGTGCGTATAGACGACATGCGGTCGCGCCATCTTGAGCAGCAGCGCGAGATCTTCAACGGACCGTTTGTCGGACACGCTCTTGATCGCCGCCGACGGATAGTCGAGCAGCGCTTGCGCGGAATACTCGCCGATCATCGCCGCCTTCTTCTGCTCCAATTGTCGGACAACGCGCATCTCTTCGTCGGTGTAATTCTTGTACACATCGTCGCGCGGCGACCCGCTGCCGTTCGTCACCACGACGCCGCAGAACCATTTGTCCTTTTGCTGAAAGCACTTGATGATGCCATCGTACGCCATGATCTCGATGTCGTCCTGATGCGCCGCGATGGCCATGTGCGTCGTGCGCGCAAGGGCCTCCTTGGCAGGCAATCCATCGGGGACATACAACTGCGCCGAATCCAACTTGAACATGAATCGTTTCTCCTGAATCCATTCACGGCCGCGACGCGTGTCCGCGCAACCGCGTTTCCTCGTGGTGATTGCAACTAACTTGTGGGCGCGGAAATCAGGGACAGACCCGTCTCCGTCCGCTGAGGCGGACTGCGCTTGGGTCAGTCCCCGATTTCCGCTATCTCTCTTCGCATTTCACCCATACTGACGGTTTCGTTAACCCTTCTACAGCGCGGGCAGGCTTGCCGCCGCAATCGATTGCCCCACACGCCGGGACTTCTCGTCGGGAAGCTGCACTTTGAGTTGCGCCGCCAATTCGGGGAACTCGTTCTTGAGCA
>JBAZRU010000332.1:0-7616 GCA_041662805.1 Candidatus Hydrogenedentales bacterium
CTGAAGCGTGGTCTCCCGATCTGCCGCGTCAAATCGGGAGAGTCCACCACAACAAGAGAGGCTGAACGCAGAGATGCTGAGAACGCTGAGAAACGCAGAGAATATGTGCAGGGCTACCGATTAAGGTGAATTGCTCCCCTTGTCGACTTCTTTTGGGCTCCCTGCATGTGCCCAATCTTCACACGCGAAATGTGTCGCGAAATTCCCGATGCTGCGCCTTGTCCTCGTATTTATCCTCCACGCTCAGCAAATCTTCATTGGTATACGCGGAGCGAACCCGTTCCACCATCACCTGCCGAGCAGCTTCGTCTACGCCGTAGTCAATCCGCCACGTGCGGTACGCGATTTCCCAATGAGAACCGGCAAGCTGCCGGATGCGTTTGCGTTGCTGGTCGAAGGGGTGTTCGCGGAGTTGTTGCTGGAGGAAGGCGCGGATTGCCTGAACGCCGGCCTGCTCCAGCCAGGCGAGTTGCTGCCCGGCTTCCAGGGCAAAGCACACTTCCCACAGGTCCTCGGCCACGTCCTCGACCCAGCCGCACTTCGCTTCGGGAAAGCTGTCGGCGTAGGGAAGGTAGGGCTTAATATCGAGGATGGGCGTACCGTCGAGGAGGTCGTGGGGACCGACATTCACGCACAAACCTTGGATCAAGACCAGTTCCACACAAGAGAGGCCAATAGGGTTGGGGCGGTAAGGCGCTCGGCTCGCGAAGACGCCCACCTTGCGCGAAGCCCGCGGGGGCTGGACCATGGGCCTCCAATTGGGGTTGTGGTGAAAGACATAAATCAGCCAGATATGCGAAAAGCCCTCGAGGTCCTGCAGGGCCTGCTCGTAGTTGTGGCCTTTCTCCAACAGGACACTGCCACCGTCTGATTCTGCGATAGGCGGCTGACGCGCCGCGTCGTAGGGATACCGAGCGGAGCAGTGGAATGTTCCAATGGGCTCAAGATGCATGGAGAGCCTTTCGTAACCACGTAACCAGGGTCAGAGTGCCATCCGGAAAGAAGACCCGGTTTGCGAGCCGCATAGCAGACTTCTGTTCCGTCTTCCAAGTAGCAATACACGATGCAATGCCGTCACGGCTGAGTCCCTGTGGTTGAACGATCGATAGTCTCGAGCCAAGAGAGTGCTGCGGGCGCGTCAATCACGTGGCCGCCATCGAAGAGGGTGAGCCGTACGGGTCCCGCCTGTCGGCGAAACAGGATCCTATGCGCCCGCCCCGGATCGTCCGTGCCCTTGAACGACAAGCCATCGGGCACCTCCGCGCGTGACGTCATAGACTCGATTTCCTCCGCGGTCAGGGCGGCGTCGGGCGCGCCGTTCGCCTCCGCAAGCTTGTTGAATGCGCGAAGCGTATGGTCAATGGGCACGGCGCGTCCATCGCGCCCGTCCTGTATTCCTGCCTGCAAATCGATTGGCACGCCTGCAGCCCGATCAAGTTCGAAGAGCGGCGACCGGCTCCGATAGGCCTCCAATCGTTCGGCCGAGTCCGGCGGACCACCGAAGCACTTCTCCATGTCGTCTGCGTGGCGGTAGCCTTTCTCGCGGCAGAAGGCGTGCCATTCGGCCAGATCGGTCATGGGCACCCACGCCGTTACCGCAGCCCACCGCTTCGGGGCGCGGCATGCCATGAGCAGAGCCATGTGCCCGCCGCCCGAACCTCCCAACAAATACACGCGTTGAGGATCGGAAGGCGTGTTGAGGAGAGCCCAATCGACGGCGTCGAGTACATCCTGCACTGCCAAGGGCGACCCGCAGGCTTCGGCGCGGTTGTTGGGACCCCGGAATTCGGGCGACAAGAAAACCCATCCGCGCTCGCGGCATCCGGCAAGCGCCCCTTCGAAGGCGTCGTAGCCGCGGCGGCCGACGGACCAACTGTGGAGACTCACCAGCAGCGGTACGCGGACTCCTGCCGCCAGTTCGGGCACATCGATCAGGCACGGCTGCTGACTGCCGTCCTTGGTGCTGGGCACGAGGACTTCTTGCGGCGCCTTCTCGCCTCGCACAACAATCTGGAGCGCCTTCGTGTCTCCACCGGTGAGTTGCCCGCCGGTCAGCGTCTCGCCCACATTGTCCGCGGCGTCTTTGGCGCGGCAGCGCAGCGTGTGCTCTCCCGGCGTCAGCAGTAGCGGGCCGGTGTACGGCGCGAAGGCCTCGCTGTCCACGGCGTATTCGAGCGTCTTCACGCCGGAGAGGTTGTCACGGGCAGTCAACGTGATCGCTGTGTTCGTGCGCGCGTAGTAGACGCCTCCCTCCTGTTCGAGGCGCGGCTCGGCGTCCATCGCGATCGTGGGAGGAGTCCAATCCACGCCTACGCGTTTGCTGACGGGAGCAGCGCCCTCGGTCTTCTTGAACTCCACAACGAACACGCCTTCTTGGCCCACCGTCGCCGAGGCCCCCTCGAACCACTCTCCGCCATTGATACGCAGCCAACCTTTGCCGTCAAACGCAACGTCCGTGCGCTCCCGCGACCAGGAGTCAACCTGCGGAGCCTCTTCCGCGGCGATAAGATTGGCCGTGCCATCCAGATCCACTTTGGGGTGCAGTAATCGGTCTAGCACCTCCGGCTTCAGTTCGGTCGATGGGTTAAAGCCGGGCCCAGCCGTGTATTCCATTATTCCATCCATGAGGGCAACACAGGCGGGACTGTCCGGGCGGAACGCGCAGTTCGACACCAGAAGCCGCCCGGCGCCGACGCGCTTTTCGAAAATAAGGGCCTGCTTCCGGACGACCTCCGCGGTGCTGATGACTTCGAGGATCGGCGCGAACGCCGTGTCGAGATCGTCGAAGAGGATCGGTGCGGCCTTTTCAATCACCGGATAGAACTGCCAATCGCCCCATCCCTCGTGTGGGAGGTATTTGAATATTGGGTGATCCGCTATGACCGTCCCCACATTATGCTGTTCGCGCGCGCCAAGACCGGGCCGGAAGGAAGTCCAACCGCCGTACGTCGGAAACGGTTTCGCACCGAGCAGAAGGACGCTGCCCCCGCGCTCCAGGTACGCCACGGTGTCTTCGCTGAGCTCCCCAACGACACGCAGGCCTCCTTGCTCAAATGTATAGTGGGTATCCAAAAGACTGCGCAGTGGCCCATCCACCTCCGCCTTGGCTTGAAGCGCGTCCCTGTTCGGGAACACCCAGAAATCCCAATCGTTTTTCACCAGGAGTCCCGTTCCCTGCAACTCGAGCGATAAGTTGCAGCGCGTCGTCTCCGAGACACGCGGCCACTCGATGGATAGCCGGCCCAGCGACGATACCCTGCCCGCCGGAACGTCGTCTGCTGGGTTCTCGCCACTCGCGAGCACGCGGTCGCCGCTCGCGAGCCGCCAGGCGACTTTCCCGTCCGTGAGTGGGCGGTCGCCGTACAGAGACACGAGGCATTCCGGCTCGAATGAAGTGCTCGCACGATAGTCACGGGCGATAGAATCGGCGCCATAGTCCAGGAGTAGCACGTTGTCGTCGTTGTACCGAAGGACGCCTTCGACCGTGGAGCCGGGCTTCAGATTTGCGAACTCGTCCATCATGCCCACGGTGTAGTGCTCGCAGAAGTGCATGTCGGTCATGCCGAGAAGCTCGAACCCGGCGAGTTCGTCGCATTTCCGTGCTTTTTCGATGCAGTACTTGAAGCAGGCGGCCTGGAGGCGCGCGCTGTTCCGCCAATAGACCGGCCATCGATCGAGCATGCCGGCGGTTTCGAGGTCGGACTTGACCTGTTCGTAGAGATACGGGGGGATTCTGCCTGTGTAGTTTGCCGCGTTTTCCGGGTTCAGATAGGACATGCCCATGAACAGCTCGTGCATGACCAAGGGCTTATCGTAGATCTGAAACCAGGTCTCCATTTTGCGCCAAGGCCCGGCAAAGTACGAGTAGCCGAAGGCCCCCGAAGAGTAATGGCCGAAGAGGTCGCAGGCTTTTGTGTAGCGCGTCAGACGCTCCGCGTGGTGAGGAAACGGTTGAGGAGTCAGATTCGGTTTGTCGGCGTCGTCGAACGCATAGTCAATTCCGCGGATGGCCTGTTGAGGCATGACGAGCGCCTCGGGATTCATTGTCTTGATGAGGTCGTATTGGCGTTGGAACTGCTCGATGCATCCCTCGTAGTAGTTGTGCTCTCCGCCAAAGCCGTAAATGCCCAACGAGGGATGGCCTCGAGTCCATCTCAGAATCGGCTCCCACACTTCGGTGTAAGCGCCATTGTTTTCCTCAAGGGCCGTCGTCTCGTCGCCGCATTGCAGAATGATGCCGAGTTCGTCTGCCGCCTCCATCATTTCCGGCGGGCAGACCCGCGCCGCAAAATTGATATAGTTCATGCCGACCGCTTTCGCGCGCGTAATGTGCTCGACCCAATATGGCTTGGAGTGCGGCGCGGCGCCGTGGATGGGAAAGTAGTATGCCCCAAACTCGCCGCGCAGATAGATGGGCTTGCCGTTGAGAAACAGCTTCCGTCCGTCGTGCGACCAGCGACGCACACCGAACCGTTGGCTCCGCGCATCGATCAAACGGCCATTGTCCTCCTTCCACGTGAGTTCCAAGAGGTAGAGATACGGCGCGCCGGGACTCCATGGCAGTAGCGACGGCGCCCGCGCGTCCCACTTCACCACTTTCTCTCCGTCGAGCGGAGGCACCGAGAATTCCGCCTCGGCAAGGACCTCGCTGCGATCGAGAGTCGTCACGCGCCATCCGATACGCGACGCAGACGAGACGGTGCTGCCGGCCAGAGTCGCTTCGAATAGCAGATGCGTGAGGTCATCGCCGGGACGCACAAACACGTCGGCGATGCGGCCGTCACCCGCCGCGACGTGAAGACTCACCGAGCCAGAGAGGCCCGACGCGCGTCCCGCGTTGCCCAAGAAGGCCCAACCGCCCGTGAATCCTTTGGTATTGTCCAGCGCGATCGTGAGCACGTTCGTGCCGCCGTGAAGTTGCGCGTCCACCTCGAAGTCACACGGTGTGTACACGCCGTGGTCGTAACGCCCCACCAACTCGCCGTTGAGCCAGACGTGCATCCGGCCAACGCCGCCCCCAACGGTGAGCGCGATGCTTTGTCCTTTCCAATCTTCCGGGGCCTGGAATTCCTTGCGGTACCACCCGACGCCCGACAGATACTTCACGGGGCCTAACGCCGTCTCGAATTTGGCGTCAGCCCACCACGGCGCATCGCGCATTCGATCCCATTGGTCGTCCCACGCGCCCGGAACCTGAATCTTCGACGCGAACGTGCTGGCCTCGGGCACGGTGGGCGTCTCATCGCCGGTGGCTGGGCTCCAGTAGAAGTCCCACTCACCGTCCAGAGAAATGTCGATGGGCGCCTGCGCCGATGCGTGTATTACGAGGCCGAAGGCCAGAAGCGTAGCCAGCTTGTTCATTTCCTACCCCGTCATGGCCGTGGAAAGGTCGAGGCGTAGCCGCCGCCCATGTTGCGGGTCAGCCAAGGGCGGTAGTCGAGGTTCTCGAGTGGCGAGACCTGTTTGGTTGCAATTGGTGTCATCGCCGTTACGACGCAGATGCGGACGGTTCCGTCGGCATCGCCAACGCGGAGGACGAGTTCGTCGCGACAGTCGCCGTACAAATCCGCAACCAGGAGGATTGAGGCGCTATCCAGCGGATTCGGACGCGCGCCTTCGATAGGAACGATTTCCGTGCCGTTGAATTTCCCGACCGTCCTGCCATCTCCGGTGATAAGCTCCCGGATGGGGTCGCCGTCCCACTCGACGGGCATGTAACCGGAAACGAATGGGTCTAGAAGCACCTTGCCAGCCGCGGAGAACAGCGCCAGCTCGGTATCGCCGTGGCCGTTGCGATTTGTGACGCATTCGATACCGGGCGAACCGGCCCAGAAATCGGCAACCCAATTGTAGTGAGCATGCGTCCAGCGTGGGTCGTCATCGTGGTTCAACTTCCAGAGCACGTTGCCGGCGTTGGCGTCGACCATGTAAAGGCCCGCGTACATGCTTGACTCGATGGCATAGAGCACTTCGAGACCCGGATGATCGGGAAGGAAGTCTTGAATCGACACGAGATCGGGGTGTTGCTTGTAGACTGACCAGCGTAGCGAACCGTCTGAATTCAGGCAGGTCGTGCCGTCGAAGACCTCCTGTCTGCCATCGCCGTCCACGTCGGCGACCTCGATGCGATGCGATCCGCTGCCACTGGTTTCCGCGAAGCTCTCGAATTTCCACAAGGGCGTGAGCGCCGCGTCGTAGGCAGCGATGACTTCGTTCTCGTAGAGGCCCGTCTGAGTCACCAAGGCGGGATGCTTACCGTCGAGATAGACCACGGACATATGAATCCGCGTCGAGGATCGCTCGAAGTCCGACACCATCGCCGGCCAGGGCGTCGTGGCCAGAATATCGCCAGATAGACCATCGAGGACCGCCAAGAACACATCTTCGCCGATCTGAAGCCTTGTGGCGACTTCATCGCGACCGTCCTGGTCGAGGTCCCAGACGACAAACGGCACGTTGTGAGCGTTTCCAAAGCAGCGGCTATGCCGGCAGACGTCCCTCCGCCATAGCGAACGGCCGTACGAGGCGAAGGCCTCAAGTTGGACCGGGATCCCCGGATCCTGTGAGCGTTCGGAAATGCCGTTGGGCATTCGCATGACGCAATCCATTACCCCGTCGCCGTTCAAATCGCCAAACACGGGATCGGCGGCCGTGCGCGAAGGGGCATTCCCGCCTTGGAGCGGGGCCGCCGGAAAGAGGGGAACAAACGACGCCACCACAGGATTTGCGGCTTGCTCGACTTTGAGTTCGGCCAGTTCTGAGCGCGGACCCTCAACTCCGTCACCATTCGCCGAACGAACGTAGTAATAGCAGCGGGCGTCCACAGGACGGCCTTTATCCACGTAGCACGTAGCGTCGGCAATAGCATCCGCGTTGATCTTAACGCCTGCATCGGCCCGATGCGTGCCACGGTAGATATTGAACGATGTGCCGGGAGGGTCGTCCGCGAACATCGCCCAGCTCAGAAATACATTCCCGTCTCCCGAGGAGACAGCGCAGATTCGCCGCCGTCGAATCCGCCAATCAACGCCTTGAGGCGCCCGCACTGGGCGGAATCCAACGTCGGGCATGCGCATCCCAGAGGATACGCCCTGCCGAATGCCGACGTGGAGGTATTGTTCGCTTACGGCCCACGAACCGCCCATCACCGTCTTCTCAAGCTCAGCTTGGTTCGCTATTCGGTACGAGAAATCCTTGCCCGCCCACGACTCGTTCCGGTCAACCATTTGCCAGACATTGCCCGCCATCCCCGAAAGCGCATATCCGTTTCTGGGACCGCTGGCAGCGGATTGCAGGTAAGTTGCCCATTGGGCGTAATTGCGCGTTCCGTCGGCGTCGTAGTTCGCGCGGCCCACCGGCGACTCTTCGCCCCAGGGGTAGGTGATCGTGGCCTTGCCGCCCTTCGCGGCGTATTCGAACTCGGCCACGGTCGGCAATCGGTAGACGCGCCCTTCTTGTTGCGTGCGCCACGCCAGATACGCCTCGACGTCGTAGCGGTCGACGAAAATGACGGGGAAGTTTTCTTTGCCGGCGGGGATCTCGCCGTTCGTCCAGTGCAAGGGCGCGGTGTGATGTGTGGCGACAATGAAGGGTTTGTATTCGGCGTTGGTAAGCGG
>JBAZRU010000333.1:0-2669 GCA_041662805.1 Candidatus Hydrogenedentales bacterium
ATCGGCAGAAGATCGCGCTATCCGTCGGAGCGATCCTCGGCATGATGGGTATGTTCCTTGCCTTTCGCTATGAGGCCAAGGAAGGCGTCGATACCATGCCCAGTCTGGTGGCCGTGCTCGATACCAACTTCTGGCTATCGACCCACGTCACCACGGTGACAATGGGCTACTCGGCGGGGCTGCTCGCCGCAGCAATCGCGCACATTTACATCTTCGGACGCTTCTTCGGTCTGAGGAAAGGCGACAAGGATTTCTACAAAGGCGTCACCAGAATGGTGTACGGCGTCCTCTGCTTCGGGTTGATCTTCTCGACGGTCGGAACCGTTCTGGGCGGCATCTGGGCAAATGAAAGCTGGGGCCGCTTCTGGGGCTGGGACCCAAAAGAAAACGGCGCTCTGCTGATCGTTCTGTGTCAGCTCGCCATTCTGCATGCACGCATGGGAGGTTACATCCGCGACCTGGGCATCAACATCGCGGCCGTCTTTGGGGCCATTGTCGTTGGCTTCTCGTGGTGGGGCGTGAATCTTCTGGGCGTCGGCTTGCACAGCTACGGTTTCACGAGCGGCATCTTGCAGGCGCTTACCGCTTTTTACGCGTTCGAGACGCTCGTGATACTCGTGGGCTTTGGCCTTTGGCTTCGCGAGCGATTCGCGTCACAAACCGCCTCAACGCCAGACAGCACGACCAAAGTCTCCTCCGCAAAATCGCGCAAGAAAGCCCTTCCCGCGAAAGCCGCCGAATAAGGGAGAGGTTTCCTCGGGTCTTTGGGGATTGCGGGACCCATGGGCCGGCTGGGTCCTCATTGAACCCGCGGCTACAGCATGCCCCCGGGTCGTGGTATGCTTCCCCCATCTATTCATTCTGGCCACATCACGGTGAGGCACTATATGAGCGGAAGCGTTTGTGTGTACTGTTCGTCCAGCGACGCGGTGCCGGGGGTGTACTTCGACGCCGCGAAGGCGTTTGGTGCGGCGCTGGCGAAAAGCGGGCGCACACTGATATATGGCGGGGGCAACATCGGCCTGATGGGCACGCTTGCGCGGTCCGTGCACGAGCACGGCGGCCACGTCATCGGCGTCATCCCCGAAGCGCTGCGCGAATTGGAACTCGCTTACAAGCGTGCGGACGAGTTGATAGTCACTGCTGACCTGCGCGAGCGGAAAGCCGCCATGGAGTCGCGCGCGGATGCATTCGTGGCGTTGCCCGGAGGGTACGGCACGCTGGAAGAAATGATCGAGATTTTGACGCTGAAGCAGCTCCACTTTCACGAGAAGCCCATCGTGATTGTGAACACGGACGACTTCTATCGTCCGCTCCTGGCGATGTTCGAACAGATGTATACACAGCATTTCGCGAAGCCGGAGACGCGTCTCCTGTACCATGTGGCGGCGGACGCCGCTGGCGCGCTCGATTACATCGAGAGCTACGTGCCAGCCAAGACGCCGCGGAAATGGTATTGAGCGATTGCGTGCCGATAGCGAGAAACAACAAGACAATGATCTGCAGTAAAGTACCGCTGACGCGAGGACTCTGCGCTTTCCTCCTCTGCCTGTTCGCGACAGGCATGGGGGCTGTCGCGTGGAGCGCCGAAGGTTCGGAGGCCCCCGCCGCGGCTTCGGCGGAAAAGAAGGCCGCGTCCGAGAGCCCCGCGCCCGAAGTCTCAAAGGAAGACCTCAAGAGCAAGATCGCCGATCTGGACAGCAGGATCACGATCGCGGAGAACCTGATTTCGGCTGACCGCGCGCAGATGTTTGGAATGTCCGTGAGCGACATGCAAGAGCTTCCCATGACGTTGCGGCAACTGCGCAGCCTGCTGGAAGACCACATTGGCTTGCTTGAGAACGCGGAAGAGGCCGCGCGGACCGAAGCGGACTTGCAGAAAGAGGCCACCGCATACAAAGGGCTCGCCCAGCCCCCGCCGTACACGCCATGGTTCGTGGACATGTACAAGAAGGCGGTCGACGACAAGAAACTCGAAGTCGAGACGGCGGAACTGGACTTGTCGCGCGCCAAGGACCGCGTGAACCGGGCGAAGGCGGATGAAGGCCGGATCGATACCCTCTTGGCGAAGGCGCGGGAAGACGCCGCGAACAACGCCGACTCGTCCGCAACGCCGCGCTTGGAGTGGTTGCTGGACACGGCGCTTGCGCGCCGGGAGCTGGCGCAAGCGACAACGCCCTTTACGGCGATGGAAGTCACAGATGCGGAGCAGCACGCCGCGTTTCTGAACAAGCAGTTGGCGTTTCTCACGCGGAAGCACGAAGACGCCAAGGCGAAGCTGCGGTATCGGCCCTCGGATCTCGAAGAGAAGATCGTGGAGATCAAGAAGAAGCGCGAAGACATTCAAGACGCGCTACAGAAAGCCTATTCGAAGAAGGATTCGGCGCGCCAGCGGTTGACGTCGGCACGTGAGGCCCTCGATGCGGCCCCGGAAGAAGGCCGGGCATCTGCGCAGGAAACCGTGGACGTGCGCAAGGTGGAAGCCGTTGCCACGAGCGCGACGGCGGACGTCTTGGAACGGCGGAAGGACCTCTCGTATTTGAGCGAAGACTTGTGGACACTCCGCTTCGCGTTGCACACGAATCGAAAGTCGCTGAAGCTGCCCGAACAGCGCAAGAGTATGGCCGACTACCTCGAATCGTTTGCGTCGGGCCGGGAATCCATGACCG
>JBAZRU010000333.1:2679-7587 GCA_041662805.1 Candidatus Hydrogenedentales bacterium
GGAGTGGCAGCCAACCGATGGCGACGTAGCGCAGGCGCAACAAAAGCTAAAGGCGCTCCAGGCCCAGGTGGAAAACTACCCGCCTGCAATTTCGGACTTCGCCGACATTACGCTGCTTGCGAAGAACCTCCTGAGCGAAATCCAAACCGAACAAGAGCAGTTGTCGTTTGGCGAGCGCTTCCAGGAAGTGAAGCGCCAAGTGCAGACCATCTGGGACTATCCGCTCATCAAGCTGGAAGACAGCCCGCTCACCGTCAAGAAGGTGATTCTCGCCCTCATCATCCTTGTAGTAGGCTTTGCGTTCACGCGCTTCATTACGCGCCAGCTTCACCGGATCATGTCCTCCCGCCAGACCGTAGACGCCAACGCCGCGGCCACGATGAGCCGCCTCGCTCACTATGCGCTGCTGGCGTTTGTCGTCCTGTTCGCCATGTATACGGTCAATATTCCGCTGACCGTCTTCACTCTCTTTGGCGGCGCACTGGCGATTGGCGTTGGGTTTGGCGCGCAGAACCTCATTAACAATTTCATCAGCGGCCTCATCCTCATGTTCGAGCGCCCTATTCGCATAGGCGACATCATCGAAGTCGACGGCAAAGCGGGCAAGGTCGAGGAAATCGGCGCGCGCTGCTCGCGGCTGACGCTGTTCTCGGGTGTCGATGTGCTCGTGCCAAACAGTAAGCTGCTCGAACAAAACGTCGTCAATTGGACGCTTTCCGATCAGAAGCGCCGCTATTCCGTGCGGGTCGGAGTCGCCTACGGATCGCCCACGCGCGAAGTCTCCAAACTCATCTTGAAAGCGGTCGACGATCACGGGAAGATACTCAAGAATCCAGAGCCGGTCGTTGCGTTTCAGGATTTCGGAGACAACTCGCTCGTCTTCGAAGTTTTCTTTTGGCTCGCCCTGCAGTCCACGGACTCCCGCGTCGTGTGCAGCGACGTGCGCCACCTGATTGACCGGTTGTTCCGGGACGCGGGAATCGACATTGCCTTTCCTCAGCGGGACATCCATCTGGATTTTGCGAGGCCGTTGGACGTGCGCGTGTTGCCGAAGGAGCCTCCGGCCGAAACAGACTCGAAAGAAAGTGGCGAATGAATATAACCAGCTTGCGTAGCGCCGCGTGCGCCGTGTTGATGGGATCGGTATTGGCCGTGGCAATGGCGGGTGCGCGTGAACCGGACGGCACGCTAGGCCTGTTGCGCACGCCGAACAACGGGATGCCGGTTATCGTGAAGCCGGGCGATGCCTTCAGCGTCACTGCGCAGCGCAACGCTACGCTCGCCTTGCGCGGACCCGACAGCGTAAGCGAGCTTCAAGTGCAGTGGACGGAGGCGCCCGGAGGCGCGGCCAAAGGACAATGCACGGTGCCCGCCGACACGGCTCCAGGTACCTATGCGTTGGAAGCGAAGGCCGGCGAGGCAACCGATACGAATCTGAGGGCGGTGTATGTCGTCGAGGCCTTCCCTTCCGCATACGTCGTCGCGCACATCACCGACACACACATTGGCTCGACGCGCCACAAGCGCGCGTCCGAGGAAATCGTGCGCGACGTTTTCGCGGCGGCGAACGCCACCGATGCCGCCTTTGTGCTCGTGACGGGAGACCTGACGGATGGCGGCGAAGCGGCGCAATTCCTGTCGTTTCTCAGCGTGATGGATACCTGCACGAAACCTACTTTTGTATGCGCGGGCAACCACGACCGCAAGGAACTCAACTACGAGCGATTCTTCGGACCCGATGTGTATTCGTTTCGGTTCGGCGAAGACGGTTACTTGTCGTTCGACACGAAGGATTTCGTCGTCGCGGACGACCTTTCCGCGCAGTCCACGGAGATTCAACTACAGCGGCGCGCCATCAAGGCCGCGCGATGGTCCATTGGGTTTACACACCGGTACGAGGCGGACATGGGTATGCGGACGCAGATCGCATTGTTCATAGACGATCCGCTGGACCACCTCATCTTTGGGCATTGGCACAGAGAAAACTCTGAGCAGCAGAAGTCCGTTCCGTGGAACGCCTGGCGTGGCGCAACGCGCATCACCGTTACGCCCGCCGCCATCGACGGAACCATGAGACTCTTCGATGTAGACAAGAGTTCGATTGCTCCACGAAAGGTTCAGGCCGACGTAAAGGTAGATTGAGGAGTGAGCATCATGCGAAATCACGGTATCCGTGCCGCGACCATTCTCGTAACCACATGCGCCCTGGCCTTTTGGGGTCCATTCGCGCAGGCGGAGTTTCGCGCCGGTGCCGCGGCCAGCGTTACGACGCCGCCTCTCGGCGTCTCGCTCGCCGGCAACATGAACGACAATATAGCTCAGCAGATTCACGACAACTTGCACGCGCGCTGCCTCGTCCTCGACGACGGAACGGCGAAGCTCGCGATCGTTCTGGTGGATCTCTGCATGATTCCGCGCGATGTCTGCGACAACGCCAAGAAGCTGGCCAGCGAGGCGACGGGCATTCCCGTGGAGAATATGCTGGTTGCCGCAACGCACACCCATACCGGGGCATGCGCGACGCCGGTGTTTCAGTCGAATCCCGATCCCGCGTACACCCAGTTTCTTGAAGTCAGAATCGCCGACGGCATTCGATGCGCGGCGAACAACCTGGCCCCCGCGGAGATTGCCTGGGGCGCCGGAAGCGTCCCGGACGAGGTGTTCTGTCGCCGATGGCTGATGAAGCCGGGAACCGTGGGCCCCGATCCCTTTGGCGGCACGACGGATACGGTCAAGATGAATCCGGGCGTGGGCAACCCCGACCTGGTCGAACCCGCGGGACCAACAGACCCGGGCGTGTCCATCATCGCGTTACGCACCCTCGATGGTCGGCCCATCGCGCTTCTTGCCAACTACTCGCTCCATTACGTGGGCGGCACAGGCGGGGGGCACGTCTCGGCCGATTATTTCGCGTGCTTCGCGGACCGCATCCAGGCGTTGCTGGGAGCGGACCGGCTGGACCCGCCCTTTGTCGGGATCATGTCGAACGGCACGAGCGGCAATATCAACAACATCGATTTCCGAAACGAGCGGCCAGCCCGCGGGCCCTACGAGCAAATGCGGCACGTTGCGAACAAAGTGGCCTCCGAAGTCTATCGTGTTTATCAGACGCTTGAGTTTCGCTCGGACGTGACGCTGGCCGCGGCGCAGCGCGAGATTGAAGCAGGCGTGCGCAAACCGTCGCCCGAAGAGTTGGAAAAGGCGAAGGCCCTCCTGGCGCAGACCGGCGACACCAATTTGCAGGGGCTGGCCAACATCTATGCGCGCGAGACAGCGTTGATCGCGGAGTATCCCGATACGATCAAATTCATCGTTCAAGCATTCCGCATCGGCGAGGTGGGGATTGCCACGGCGCCGTGCGAGGTCTTCTCGGAGACCGGGCTTGCATTGAAAGAGCAAAGTCCGCTGAAGCCGATGTTCACCATCGAGCTTGCCAACGGCTACAACGGATATCTGCCCACCCGCGAGCAACACGCGTTGGGCGGCTACGAGACATGGCGTGCGCGTTCGAGCTATCTGGCGGTGGACGCGGAAGAAAAAATACGGGCGACGGCGCTTGACCTGCTTGGTCAAGTTGCCGCAACCAAAGTAGCAGCGGAGGTGAAGCAGTGAAGATGCGTACGGGACTCAATGGTCTTGCCTTTTTGGCGGCAGCCAGTGTGATTTTGTCGAGCGCCGCGACGGCCCAAGACCCGCCGCGCTTCAAGCAGGACCGGTTCGCGATCGGATTCTGGGTGGACCCGCCCGAAGTCACGGACGAGCGGTACGCCGAAATCGCGGAAGCGAATTTCACGCTCGTGTTGGGTGGCTTTGGGTCCACGTCGCCGGACGTTGTCACGAAGCAGATTGAGTTATGCAATAAGTATGACTTGAAACTGCTGGCATGGCCGGGCAATGGAGAGGCAAGCGAACTGCAGCAAGGCGCGCCCGTTTGGGGTTACCTTGTGCGCGACGAACCCAACGTGTCGGATTTCCCCGCGTTGCGTGCGCGTGTGGATGCGATCCATGCGGCCAGGCCAGGCGCGTTAGCGTACATCAATCTCTTTCCAAATTACGCCAGCGAAAAGCAGCTAGGCACGGCCACGTACGAGGAGCATGTCCAGCGATTCATCGATGAGGTGCGGCCCGATGTGCTGAGCATGGACCACTATCCCATCTTCAAGCCGGAATCGGATGGGCGGGATGGGTACTGCGCAACGCTCGGCGTGATGCGCGAGTATTCGCTCAAGGCGGGTATTCCCTTCTGGAACTTCTTCAATATCATGCCCTACGGCCCTCACACCGATCCCACCGAAGCCCAAGTCCGGTGGCAAGTTTATACATCGCTCGCCTACGGCGCCAAAGGCGTCCTGTACTTCTGTTATTGGACGCCCAGAGGAGACGAGTTCCCCAAAGGCGGGGCGATCATAGGGGTAGACGGCAAGCGCACGCGCCACTACGACGAGGCAAAGCGCGTCAACAAGGCCGTGAAGAACCTGGGGCCAACACTCATGAGCCTCACAAGCACGTCGGTCGTGCGCGTCGCGCCCGGCGCGGATGCCAAGACCGCGCTGGCCGGATCGCCGCTGCGCGACCTGATTCCCGCGTCCGTCGATCCTCCCAACGACTACCTTGCCGGTATCTACCGGCACTCCGACGGACGCCGCGCCGTGCTGTTGGTCAACTACCGGTATGCGCTTTCCGCGTGGCCCACGGTCGAGTTCGACGCGCCTTTGGACCAAGTGGTCGAAGTGAGCCAGGAGACCGGCGCGGAAGTGCCCGTGCACGACGCAAGCCTCGACATGGCGGGCACACAGGTTTCGTTGGATGCCGGCTCCGGCAGGCTCTTCCTTATGCCGTGACCTCGCCCGGTCTCCGTGCCGGGCGTTCTTAATTTCCTGGTCTACCTCGCCCACCGTGAAAGGTGGG